>JAOZMR010000317.1 GCA_029934215.1 Pontiellaceae bacterium
TCCGGTTTGATGAGGGGGGAACCCGCTTCGGCGGGTTCCTCTACTCTACCGTTCTATTGTGGCTAAAATTCTTCCGCACCGGTTCCATCCCGTGGAAACGGCCGTTTCACGAACAAGAAGGATCAAAAGCGGTGATACGGAATTCCTTTATCACTGCACTACAAAAAGGTTATCCCCTGTCTTTCTTCATTCGCTGTGCAACCCTCTCACTGTCCAAATCTCTCACTCGTGTTCAAAATCCCCTTCTGAGCAATGGGTGCAGATGCAGTTCAGAATCGATAGAGCACGCGGATCGCAAATGGTATACAACATCTCCTTGCCGCGTCGCTTTGCACTTAACAAACCGACGCGACGCAGTTGATTCAAGTGTTGCGATACGACGGCCTGCGGAAATCCTGTTTCCGCGACGAGCGTGTGCACGGGCACTTCTTTGTCGCGTTCGAGAATTTCAATCAGACGTAATCGCTGCGGATGTGCTAGAAGTTTGAGCGTCTCCGCAGCGCGTTCGAGCGATTCCACTTTTAGCTTTCCCCGCCGTATGCAGGGGGTGGCTTTTTTCATTGGGTATTATTTCTTTTTCATGTTTTCGATCTGTTGGTCGATGATTCTTTCATAGGCGGCTTGTGGACGTAGACCGCCGAGGCGTTCAACCTGTTCACCATCCTGAAAGAACAGCACGTCTGGAATGCCATACACTTGGTATGCTGCAGTCAGCTCACGGGCGGAAGCAACGTTGACCTTGCTAATAATGGCGCGACCTGCATATTTTTCCGCTAACGCATCAATAACAGGGCTGAGTCGGCGACACGGAGGGCAACTGTCGGAATAGAAATCAACCAAGCAGGGGAGAGATGCCTGGAGAATAATATCTTCGAAAACCTCGGGAGTGCCGATATAAACAACCCCCTCCGCAGGAGCGGGCTGTTCTTCTTCGAACTCAAAAGCCGTCTGCTTCGTCGGGGCAAAGAGGAAGGCAAGAATAACTCCCAGCGCGGCTCCAAACAGCAGGCCGCGCAGCGGATAACTCCCCGAAGAGCATTTTCCAAAATGAGCGAGAAGTGCGCCAACTCCGCATCCGAGGAGTGCGCCGAGAAGAAGTTTAATCATCATGATAAAAAAACCTTTTTAATTGCGCAATGCGGTATTGATGGTTTCGACCAATGTTTGCTTCTGTTGAACACCAACAAAAGTCTGAACCACGTTGCCCTCTTTAAGCACGATGATTGTTGGAACGCTGCGCACATCGAATTGCATAGCAATGGACGAAAACTGATCCACATCCACCTTTGCAATTGTCGCTTTATCGCCGATCGTTTCGGCCAACTCCTCAAGAATAGGCCCCTGCTTTTTACAGGGTCCACACCACGGCGTCCAAAAATCGACCAGCGTTACGCCGGACTGAATAGTGGTTTGAAAACTAGCTTCGTCGAGATTTATAACTGCGCTCATAATTGCCTCCTTGGGTTAATTGAATTCCTAACGTATTAAAAAATACAAATATGTCAATACATAAAACCTTCAGAGAAACAGTCGAGCTGGGAGAATGGAGTTCCAGCACCATTCAATTCGGTGCGGATCAGGTGGGAACGGGAGCTCTAATGGGAGGGATGTTAAGCGTAATCACCGTTGTTTTCAGGGTTGAAACTGCGGAGAACTGTTGATGGAAAGACAAACTAGTGCCGCGACCCATTGAAAACGCTATGCTTTGGGGCAATTCATCATTATCAATTTACTCAACGCCATCCTCAATCAGAAATACCTGTAGCAATTCCCTAGGGCAAACGCATCTAAATTTCAAGAGTGCTTTTTAAGTATCCTCCATTTCATCGCGCCATTAAGCATTTGCGTCGAATGCTCAAAGAGGGTTCTGCTTTATCCTTCTTCGATAGGTTTAGCGCTAACTCAAGTTTCGCATGAAAGATTTGAAAACTTAAAATTTAGACCTTTTGGGCGGGTTTTTCGAGGCCCAACTTCTGTAAGTCGTTGAAGATCAACGGTTCGTTTTTTTTTTTTTGTGTTAGGCGTAGGGACTAATTCGGTATGAAATTCCTTGGCATCTGGTTTTTTTGTTAAAACACGCGTATGTGTTTTGAAATAAAATTTATAAAAACCTCAAAAGTCGTTTAGCTCATCGAATCTTTTCGTAACACTGAAAGAATGCCGTGTCAGCGCGTGATTGCATCACTGGGCGACGCGCAAATCCCGGAGGATGAGAAAAAACAAATCGCCCGTGCCGTCGGAATGCGCATAAAAAAAGAAACCCCTCTGTTTGAAGAGAAACTTTCGGGAAATGCTACACAGTGGGTAACCCGTATTGTACGGATTGCAGAGCAGTCCAAGGCGTCTCGCCCTGTGACAAAAAGCTCGACGGTCGACGGCGTGCTTGTCGATCAGGCTGGGGCGGAAAACGTAGTGGGTTTCGGTACTGAAACCCGATTTCTACACGATGCCACGGCACTCAAAGAACACATTCAAAAAGGGTAGCTAAAAAACACGAGCATCATTGATCAAAAAACTGCTCGGCTCCAAAAGAAACATCCCAAAAGAAACCGCTACTACATCGTCGAACGTCGCGACAATGGACTTCATATAGAACGAAATGAAGCCAAAATGGAAGAGGCACTTGAACTTTGCGGAAACTACGTACTCAAAACCGACCAAACCGTCGATGCGATCACCTTGTGGGAACTCTACATGAGCCTACTCAAGGCTGAAGCGCCTTACCTTCTTCGGTGTTTAACCGATATCTCATTCCCTCTTTCATCCCTGCATCATCCGCAGGTTTTTCAGGGTCGCTTTTCTTTTCTGGTAGACTGTAATTTGAAATGCCCGCTTTTTAAAAATCGTGCCCCATGCCAGAA
>JAOZMR010000074.1 GCA_029934215.1 Pontiellaceae bacterium
GGCGGGTTCCTCTACTCTACCGTTCCTTCGCGGTTAAACCTCTTTCCGTTTTTTCCAAACATCCATTCCTTGCGTGCGTCATTCGTTGTGAAAGTGGCGTCATTCAACTTGCGAGGCAAAAGGCGAAATTAGGCGTTTTGTATGTGGGCTGGTCATATGTGCAACCGAAACGGGATTTTCTTTTTTTTTGCTTTGCCGAAAAGCGATATATGGCATACTCTCTTTTTTCGGAGTGGGTGAGGTCTATTTATACATAGAAGATGGTAGGCGGAGTTGCGAGAGTTTAAAGGAGAAGTCGGACGTGGAAAAATTAGTATGTTCTATTTGGAGTGCCGTTGGATATCAAGCTCAACGGGTTGTTATCGGTGCGTTTTTTTTGTTTAGTTTTTGTTTGTCTCAAGCCCAAGCGGAATCTGCAGGAGATGTTTTAAAGGTGTTGGGTTTGGAGGGGGAGATTGTTGAGAATGGCTCTGTTCCATCTGTTTTAGTAGGAACCGCTTTTGGAAATCAGAAAGTAGAAAGCACGGTTTCAAGAGAATTTGTTATAGAGAACGTTTCCGAAAAAAGGATTAATCTTTCCGGCTATCGCAAAAAAGGGAGTCGTCACTTTCAGGTGAGATATAAGACAGGGCAGTTAGATTCTGGCGAGAAACAATTCGTGCAGGTTATGTATCAACCGCAGGAAAAAACAGCGGAGAGTGGTGAGTTGCATTTGTATGTTGGGGAGTTAGATCCATTTGTGTTGAGATTTAATGGATCCAGTTTTAATATCAAGCCCGCAAACGGGGCTTTAAAGGGTGGATCTCGGATTCGGATTTCGGGTAACGTACCACAAAAGAATGAGATAAGTGGGGTTCGTGTCGGCGAAAATGATGCAGAGTTTAAGGTGGGTGGCGGGTTATTTTCTATCTTCCGTCGAGGTTCGGATCCAATCAATATTACTGCTCCTGCTTCTACAGAACTGGGGGCGGTTGATATCACTCTTTATATTGTCGGGCAGGAGCCTTTGGTTCTGCCGTCCGCTTACACCTACGAATAGAGCATTTTAGAAAAGAAAGAAGATTATGCTTAACAAACGATTTAAATCACAAATCAGATCAATTCTGGAAAACAAGCCGAGAAAGGGCGCACAATTATGAGTAAATTAACTTCAGTCGAAATAAAACAAACAAGTCGGTTTAAATCTTGGGTCAACGCTTTCCTTGGGTTTGCATTGCTCATGTTGCCGGCATTTGCCCAAGCAGCAGGTCCCGTCATTGAAGTTCTGGGGGTGGATGGTAATTCAATAACACACAATTCGCCAGCAACCGTGCTTAGTGGAACCGATTTCGGTGATCAGGCAAAAGACTCTACGATCACGCGAACGTTCACGATTAGAAATAGTGGTGATAGTCCTCTGTTAGTGGATGGGTTTAGGCAATTTGGGGATAATGAAATCACGTTTTCTGTGCTGTCAGAAACCCTTGAATCCGGAGAAACAAATACATTTACGGCTACTTTTTTCCCTGAGTCTCTTGGATCATTTAATACTAAATGTCGGATTACAGCTACGGACGAAAACTATGACGATGTAGACTCTTTTGATGCTAATTTCGCTGGATTTAGTTACAGTATTAGCGCGACAAACGGTCCATATGGCGGTGGCAATCAGGTTGACATCGAAGGTGCAAGTGAAGGAACGGTAACGTCCGTGACCGTCGGTGGTAAAACTTCTACCTTTACCATTAATAACAATACTGTGCGAGTTACCATGCCCAAGGCGGATGGAATCGGAGCTGTTGATATTGTTGTCAGTTCAGATGTGACTCGCACGCTTGATTACACGTACGTCCCTCAAGAGTTGACTCTTTCGAACTTCACCGCGACCAACAAAGTATATGACGGTACAACCGCTGCATTTAGTTTGGTTTCATTTGATGATAATCGTGAACTGAACGACACGCTGAACTTTTCCTTCGATGCAAATTTTGCGGATTCGAATGTTGCGACTGGTAAAACCATTAGTGTGAGCAATGTTGTTATTTCAGGATCCTCTTCAACGAATTACACATTGGTTACAACCCATGGATCCACAACTGCTGATATCACGCTCGCGCCCCTTACGGTGACTGCGGAAAATAAATCCAAAACATACGACAAATCCGTACTTACCAACTTTACGGCATCATACTCGGGTTTGGTCAATGGTGAAACCAACACGGTTCTTGGCGGAACATTGGTATATAGCGCCGCTGCGCAAGCGTTAGCTGGAACCTACACGAACACTCCCAGCGGATTAACCTCGTCAAATTATGACATTACGTTCACATCAGGAACGCTCATCATTAATCAGCGAATCTTGACCATCGGGGGAACGCTTTCGGTAAACGATAAGATTTATGATGGAACAACGACGGCAACTGGAACGGTAAGTGGTTTGACGATCACAAGTAATCTAATTACCGCCGATGACGTTACCCTTACCGATGTCAGCCTTGAATTCACTCCCGACAAAACGGTAGGAAGCAATAAAACGATTCAAGTGGCTAGCGCAGGTATCCAGGGTGCGGATAAAGAAAACTACACGTTGTCATTGCAGGGTTCCCCAACAACAACAGCATCCATTACCCCAAAAACTGTGACGGCAACAGGTTTAACTGCTCTTGATCGCTTCTATAACAACACAACAACAGTGACAATTACCGGCAACACGACAAGCTTTACCGGTGTTATTGGAGCGGATGATGTAACAATGGGCGGCGATCCTATTGGTTCGATTCAAAATAAAAATCGTGGAAGCGGTAAACCGGTAACGGTTTCAGGGTTAAGCCTTTCAGGTTCCGATGCAGGCAACTATGTGCTTGCCGGTCAGCCGGTCGGCCTTACTGTTGATATCTTTTTTGCAAAACTGACCGTTGATGGTCTGATTGCGCAGAATAAGGAATATGATGGAGCCACCTCTGCTGTAATTAATGATAGTGGTCGCTTGTTGGTTGGTGTTTTTGGAGCAGATGTTGTGTCGATCAGTAACGGAACCGTTGCATTGGTCGGAAGTTTTGAGCAGGCCAATGTCGGCACGAATCTTCATGTAGCAACGGATGTTGGTGACTATGAGTTAGTTGGCGCGGATAAAGATAATTACGAAATTGATACCTTAAACGAGTTTGCTGGTTTAACTTCACTATTACGTGCGGATATCACGAAAGCCGTTTTGTTTGTTGGAATGAAACCAATGACATCAATAATTACCTATGGAGAAATGCTATCGGACTCGAGGCTTTCATGGGGTACGGTGGGCAATGAAATTGGGGTAGTGAGTGGAACGTGGGCATGGGATGTGGCAACCAGTGTACCGAATGCTGGTACGAATGATTGGAGTGCAACCTTTACGGCAAACGACTCCAATAACTATCAAACCGTATCTTCGTTGATTGATGTGATTGTAAACAAAGCAAATGTAAGTAATGCTGTCGGCGGTGTAACCGTAACGTATGATGGCAACGGGCATAGTGCGACAGGGGCTGTTTCAGGTCTCTACAATGAAGATTTCTCTTCCGAACTGGATTTAGGTGCATCGTACACTAACGTACCTGGTGGGGCGGCTAACTGGTCTTTTGCAGGAACAACAAACTACAACAGCAGTACAGGTTTGGTGCAAATTGTGATCAATAAAGCGGATGCGACGCTTGCTGTGGACGGTGTAACCGCAATCTATGACAGATTGGGACATGGTGCAACTGGAACAGTGGTGGGTGTGCAGAGTGAAGATCTTAGCGGTGACCTTGATTTAGGCGCATCCTTTACAAACGTGCCGGGAGGTACAGCCAACTGGGCG
The DNA here is from genome assembly GCA_029934215.1 of Pontiellaceae bacterium. GTDB lineage: Bacteria > Verrucomicrobiota > Kiritimatiellia > Kiritimatiellales > Tichowtungiaceae > Tichowtungia. Next base: position 3,815 of record JAOZMR010000074.1, read on the forward strand.
TTTGCCGATACGACTGGAAATTACAACAGCGATACCGGATCGGTTCGGATTGTGATTAATAAAGCGAAGCCAACTGCCACGGTTTTGGTCACAAATACTCCGGTTATCTATACAGGCAATGCGCAAGTAGCGCTCGTGGAGATCAGTGTAAGTTCGGTGACAGGTTCAGTTTCAAACGTTGTTAATAGTATGCATACAAATGCAGGAACATATGCGGTGACAGCCAGTTTTGTTCCAAATTCAGGAAACTATCAGACGTTGACCAATCTGGCGGCAGGAAATTTTGTGATCAACAAGGCAGATTCCACAATCTCTGTTGGTGGTGTAACCGTATCCTACGATGGAACGGGGTATGGTGCGACCGGAATGGTGATAGGAGTGCAGAGTGAAAATCTCAGCAATGATCTTGATCTAGGAGCATCCTTTACAAACGTGCCGGGCGGCATAGCCAATTGGGCGTTTACAGATACGACAGGAAATTACAACAGCGAAACCGGATCGGTTCAGGTTGTGATTAACAAAGCGGATGCGGCGATCAACATTGGCGGTGTAACTGTAACCTATGATGGATCTGGACGTGGTGCGACTGGAACGGTGATAGGCGTGCAGAGTGAAGATCTTAGTAGCGATCTTGATTTAGGAGCAACCTTCACAAACGTGCCGGGAGGCGCAGCTAACTGGGCATTCACAGATACGACAGGAAATTACAACAGCGAAACCGGATCGGTTCAGGTTGTGATTAACAAAGCGGATGCGGCGATCTACGTAGGCGGCGTAACCGTACCCTACGATGGCTCTGGATATGGTGCGACAGGACTTGTGATGGGCGTGCAGAGTGAAGATCTCAGCAATGATCTTGATTTAGGAGCATCCTTTACAAACGTGCCGGGTGGCACAGCAAACTGGGCATATACCGATACGACAGGAAATTACAACAGCGATACCGGATCGGTTCAGGTTGTGATTAATAAAGTGGATCCAACGATCAACGTGGGCGGTGTAATCGTGACCTACGATGGAGCTGGGCACGGCGCGACCGGAACGGTGATTGGGGTCAACAGCGAGGATCTAACCGCAGGGCTCACTTTAGGCGCCTCATTTACCAACGCTCCTGGTGGTACCGCCAATTGGACTTTTGCGGGGACGAACTATAACAGTTCGACCGGTTCAGTTGAGATCGTTATCAACAAAGTGGGGCTGACGCTGAGCGGCTTGACTGCGCAAGATAGATCCTATGACCAGACGACAAAAATCGAACTTCTTGGACTGGACTCTGCTACGCTACTCGGTGCTGTCGGAGGGGATAAACCTCAAATCGACGTTGCCAACTCAACGGTTTCTGGTTCCATTCCGAGCATCGATTCTGGAACAAGCAAGTTGGTAACCGTAGACCTGAGCGGAGTAGCGCTCATCTCTCCAGAGGATGCAAACTATTCCGTCACGGGAATAACATCTTCCATCACTGTAACCATTGATCCGCGCTGGCTCAAAGCCGACGGTTTGATTGCGTCGAACAAGGTATATGACGCAACAACCGATGCAACAATCGACGGCAGTATGATGTCGTTGGAGGGACTATTGCTAAATGATGTTGTAACTGTTGATAGTGTAGGTTCAGTAACCGAAGGAACCTTTGCGGATGCAAATGTCGCCACAAACATTGCGGTGACGCCAAATTTACTTGGAGTAGTGCTTAGCGGCGCCGATGCGGGTAATTACCGTTTAAATGAAAACTATGATAAAACTCTGATCGCCGATATTACCGAAAAAACTCTGACGGTTGTCGATTTGACGGGTGTTGATAAGGTCTACAATGGACTCACAAATGCAACCGCCTCTGGAGCCGCAACATTGGATGGAGTGATTTCTCCGGATGTTGTGAATCTCGCCGGAACAGGAGTCTTTAGTTTTGTTGATTTCAATGTCGCATCAAATATCACGATTAACACAACAGGCTTCACGCTTGGTGGTGCGCAGGCTGGCAATTATAGCCTCACCCACCCAACGCTAAGTGCTGCGATTACGCCTAAATCTGTGGAAGTGACTGGTTTGACAGGGGATAACAAAGTGTATGATGGCGGCACGATTGCCACCGTGAGTGGTACGGATGCTCTGGATGGTGTCCTTTCCGGTGACATAGTAGCGCTCGATGGAACTCCGATATTCAATTTTGTTGATCCAAATGTTGGAACGAACATCACAATAAACACAACGGGTTATGTGTTGGACGGAGATCAAAGAAATAATTATAGTGTTGTGCAACCAACAATGAACGGTGACATTACACCTGCGGAACTGACAGTTAGAGCAGATGGCAAGAATGTGACGTATGGAGATGTTAAACCAGTATTGACCTATGCAATCACGGACTTTGTAAATAACGAAACAACCAATGTTGTGAGCGGATCGCCTACGCTGAGTACGACATACACGAACAGCACTGTAGTGTCTAACTCGCCCGTGGCGATTACTGTTACGGCCGGAACTATATCGGCCACGAACTACACATTTGCTTTTTCAAATGGTGTAATTACGGTTGATAAAGCCGAGCTGTTGGTGACTCCAGCGAATGCGAATGTTATATACGGTGATGCAACGCCGGCTTTGACCTATGAGCTAACTGGGTTTAAAAACAGTGATACAACAAACGATGTGAGCGGTGCAGCGATGCTGGCGACCTCATACAATGTTTCTACTGCTGTATCCAATTCACCTGTAGCGATCACAGCAACCAACGGGACTCTCGCTGCCGATAATTATTCGTTTGCCTTTACTAACGGTCTAATTACCGTCGGTAAAGCTGAGCTATTGATTACACCTAGTGATACGAACGTAACCTATGGTGCAGAAGCTCCCGAGTTCACATACTCTCTCAGCGGGTTTAAGAACCTCGAGTCGACCACCGTTGTAATCGGTGCACCAACACTAACTTCAACGTATCAAGCAGGTGATTCAGTGACAAATTCACCATTATTCATCACAGCAACGAGCAATACACTGTCTGCTGCCAACTATATGTTCGAATTTACGAATGGATTGTTGACGATCGACAAAGCTTGGTTGCTTGTGAGCGCAGAGGGCAAAAGTGTGACATATGGAGATGTTAGGCCCACGTTGACCTATGAAATCACGAATTTTGTGAATAATGAGACAATTTCTGTTGTGAGCGGAGTGCCCATGCTGAGTACGACATATACGAACAGCACTGTAGTGTCTAACTCGCCCGTGGCGATTACTGTTGCGGCCGGAACTATATCTGCCACGAACTACACATTTGCTTTTTCAAATGGTGTAATTACGGTTGATAAAGCCGAGCTGTTGGTGACTCCAGCGAATGCGAATGTTATATACGGTGATGCAACGCCGGCTTTGACCTATGAGCTAACTGGGTTTAAAAACAGTGATACAACAAACGATGTGAGCGGTGCAGCGATGCTGGCGACCTCATACAATGTTTCTACTGCTGTATCCAATTCACCTGTAGCGATCACAGCAACCAACGGGACTCTCGCTGCCGATAATTATTCGTTTGCCTTTACTAACGGTCTAATTACCGTCGGTAAAGCTGAGCTATTGATTACACCTAGTGATACGAACGTAACCTATGGTGCAGAAGCTCCCGAGTTCACATACTCTCTCAGCGGGTTTAAGAACCTCGAGTCGACCAACGTTGTAATCGGTGCACCAACACTAACTTCAACGTATCAAGCAGGTGATTCTGTGACCAATTCACCATTATTCATCACAGCAACGAGCAACACGCTGTCTGCAGCCAACTATATGTTCGACTTTACGAATGGATTGTTGACGATCGACAAAGCTGGGTTGCTTGTGAGCGCAGATGATAAAGAAGTGACCTACGGTGAGGCTGCCACGGGACTAACCTATAAAATCAGCGGGTTTGTTCTTCAGGAAACAGCTAGTGTCGTCAGCGGAACGGCATCAAATTGGACGACTTATGTTGCCGGTGACTCGGTGACAAATTCGCCGGTAGATATTATGGTGGCAAACGGCGACCTGACAGCAACTAATTATTCTTTTGGCTTCACCAATGGGTTGCTTACTGTAAAAGCAGCAGGAGGGTTGAGTATTGAAATCGTCAATAATCCAACCAAAACGTATGACGGGTTGACGGCAATTACAAATCTGTCGACTGTGAACTATCAGATGGCAGGATTTGTGTATAGCAACGAGTCCTTTACTGTGACTCAACCGAACGGAACGTTTGAAAATAAAAACATTGGAACGAACAAAGCAATCACAGTCAGCCTTTCGTCCAACAACTACGCTGGCGTCGGAACAGATCTATCCAACTACGTTTTACCGACTAATGCGGTGGGTACAGGAGCCATTGTTCCGGCATCGTTGAGTGTTTCTGTCACTAATAACCCAAGCAAAGTGTACGACGGATTTGTAGCCATCACGAATTTGGTAACCACGAATTATGTCGTTAATGGACTCGCTTTAGGGGATTCCGTTGAAATCAACCAGACGCTTGGTGAGTTTACCAACAAGAATGTTGTTGCGACCAACGGTGTTGTTGTTGTTCTCGCTGTTAGCAACTACACGGCGATGGGGTCGACCGACTTGGGGAACTATCAGTTGCCGACCCAAGCAATGGGGATTGGATCCATTACTCCGGCTGAGCTGAGTGTTTCCATCACCAATAACCCGACCAAGTTGGCCGACGGCACGACCGTTGCAACATTGGTGCCGACTAACTTTGTCGTTGAAGGGCTTGTTATGACGAATGAAGGCTTCACGGTTACTCAGACCAATGGTCTATACGCATTAGAAAAGGCTGGAACTCGTGTAGTAACTGCTACGTTGTCTTCCTCTGATTTCAGTCCGATTCTTGCAACGTTGGCAAGTAACTACAGCTTCCCAACCAACACGACCGGAGGAAAAACAGGAACTATCCTTCCGAACGTGCTTAACCAATTCGTCGTTTCCGGTATTGCGGATCCGATCGCTGCGGGAGTCACGGGTTCTGTGACGGTTACGGCTTATGACGCGTACGACAACCTGAAGACGGATTATACAGGATCTGTTACATTTGCTTCGTCAGATACGAATGCGGCGATTGTGTTGCCTGTTGATTTCTCCTTTATGGAAAGCGATTCAGGAACGAAGACCTTCTCGAATAGCGTGATGCTTGCAACCGTTGGAAACTGGTCGGTTAGCGCGATAGATTCGAACGCTGTAATAACGGGAAGCCAAACAAACATTGTTGTGACACCGGGGGCGATCGATCACGTGAAATTTGATGGATCGTCATTCGCTCGTGCTGGTCAAGGTGAGTTCAGCATGGCAACAGTGTACGACCGCTTCAACAATGTGGCGACGTATTACACTGGAAGCAAGAGTGTCAGCTTTAGTGGGGCTAGAGATTCCCTTGATCCGTTTGCCAGACCGTTTGCGATCGTTAACTCTAAAGAAATAGAGCTAGGCTCGCATGCCAATGTATCCTTTATATCTGGAACGCTGTTATTAGAGACGGTCTTTTATAAGGCTGAAACAGTGAATCTGAGACTCACGTTAAATACCGATCAGATAAGTTCGGAAGGACACGATCTCATGGTTGACGTGGTTGCAGGAAATGCTCATAAGATTCTTTGGGTGCAACAGCCGACTTCAGTAGTCAATAAAGATGCTCAATGGAACTCGTTTAGTTTGGAGGTAACAGACTACTGGGCGAATCGTACGCCTAGCTCAAAAGCAGTTACTGTAACTCCTTCTGTATCGGCATTTAGTGGAGGAACAAACCCAGGCATTGCTTCGAACGGGTTGGTTACATTTAGTGATCTGACGTATGGCTCAATAGGGACAGTGACCCTTGTCGCTTCTGCTTCGGGTCTCGTGGATAGTCCTCAAAGTGACGAAGTGATCGTGGAAAGCATTCGAGTCATTGTTACCTTTGATCAACAGGGCGGTGGATCCCCCGTTCCAGGTTCAAAAGAAGTGGTTGTTGATGCTGAGTATGGTGCTTTGGCTGAAGTCGCAAAGGAAGGCTACCAATTCAAAGGATGGTATACTCAGACAAATCAAAATGGAGTTTGTGTTTTAAGTAACATGATTGTGACGACGACTTCAAATCACAGGCTCTATGCCGGATGGGAATCGTTGGCAGCGGAAGAATATGCGCTGTCATCGATTACTGTGAATTCGAATTCTGTCGAGGTAACCTTTGGTCCTAGTGATGCAGGTTATGTCTACGAACTTCAGGTGAGCGAAAGTTTGACGACCGGTACTTGGATTGACGTCGGTGAACCGGTCGAAGGACCTAATGATACATTGATTGATCCTGATGCGACTAGACCGAATGCTTATTACCGTATATTTCGTGATCCAAAACAAGACTAACGAACCAATCAGAGATGCCTATAGGTAGATGCTGATTGAAACGACAGCTGACCGAAGAACAAGGTCAGTTGTCGGGTTCACCGATTCAAAAAAGAGAAGAAAACTGGAAGACTCCATTGCTTGGAAACGAGCTGGATCGGGTTTTTACAACCGCTACGCTAGAGGAAGTCAGAGAAACAGCCGAGAAAGAGCGCGCATTGCTGATTTAGAGAGAAGGGTTGGAAACCGCGCACTGTTACTGTTGTTCCTCAGGTACTTTATAACACCCATTTTATGCGGTTTTTTGGGGAGTTATTGGTGTGCATTGATAGCACGAATCTGTAAAAACACGCACGTTGACTCCGGGGGCGTTTAAAAATGCGGAGGGTCGTTCTTTGGGTTCAGCCAATAACCTCCGATTTTCTCCTTTCCTCACAACCGTGATACCATGATCGCTTTGCTCATCATGAAGGAGTGCGGTTACCCCAACTTTTAGGACCACAGGCTAAGGTGGATTTTGTGTTCAAAAC
>JAOZMR010000075.1 GCA_029934215.1 Pontiellaceae bacterium
GGGGGATCTTCCAGAGCCTAAATCAACCCACAGATTCTGCTGAAGAGGCAAAAAAGGAAACTAGAATTCTCCGGATTTCTGCCCCCTGTGAACGGTTACTTTTCTTTTTAGTGTTGTAAATTCAAGATCGCCTGCATTCCGCCTAAAACCCCTTAACTTAGTGCCTTTCGTTCCTGCGTCACTATTTTTGAATACACAAATTATGTGTCGCTTCGCTTTCAGCGCGGTTAATAAATCTCCATGTTTTGCAGTTTTCATGTCAAAGTGGCTACATTCATATTACGAGGAAAAACCTAAAAACGGGCGTTTTGTATGAGGGCTGATCCTCCAAAGAACCCACCCTGCCCTATTGGGTTCCGGATAGTGTGCGGCTTCTGTACGGTGGGGAGTAGCGCAGTCTGGTGGCGCGGTTGCTTTGGGAGCAATAGGTCGCAGGTTCAAATCCTGTTTCCCCGACAATGCTTCGCTCTTTTGTGAAGTAAAAAGTGCAGCATGTCCTGCGAAGCCTTGGCGGAGCAGAACTTTTTGTTTTTTTTGAGCCGCCGTATTGCGTCTTATTTGTTTTTTACGTAGAATCTCGGAACTATGAAAAACGCACAGATCATCATTCCAACGTATAACGAGCGCGAAAATTCGCGAGTGGTTGGATCAAGCCGAAGGGCTAAGCGAATGAAAAAAGAGATACAACCAACTGATTTCTCAGCGAATCTATTTTGGGATGTTGATCCCGAGACGCTCAATATGGAGCAACATGCGAAATATATTATTGCCCGCGTTTTAGAACTTGGGACACTGACCGACTGGCGGTTGTTGTGCCGTCGATTTACGCTTCCCGGTATTGTTGAAATTTCAAAACAACTTCGAGTGCTCGACGCCAAAGCCCTCGAATTTCTCTCTGTTGTGGGAAGTACCCCAAAAAAGGAGTTCAGATGCTACACACCGAAACCGTCGATGCCGACACTCTGGAACTCCTAAAAAAGCTCCAACGAAACGAAAGCCTTACTGACACTCGGCTGGTTGGCGGCACTGCGCTGGCGTTGCATATCGGACACCGCAAATCGATCGACCTCGATTTCTTTGGTATTCTGGATATGGAACCGATGGAGTATCGGCAAGAACTTGAAGCCGTAGGCGAAGTTTCTCTTCGGAGTGAGAGCCGACGAATTCAACGCTATATGGTTTCTGGGGTTCAGGTTGATCTCGTGGACTATCCCTATCCGTGGTTGGACAAGCCCGTTATGGAGGATGGGTTGCGATTGGCAACGTGCCGCGACATTGCTGCAATGAAACTCTCAGCCATCACAAACCGAGGAACAAAAAAGGACTTCATCGACCTCGCCTTTCTGTTGGATCAATTTTCACTCGATGAAATGTTGGGTTTTTATACAGAAAAATTTTCAGAAGGAGACACCTTTCTTGTGCTGAAAAGTTTGGTGTTTTTTGATGATGCGGATGACGACCCCATGCCACAGATGCGAGTTGATTTCGATTGGGTCGCAACGAAACAGCGCATCCGCACTATCGTTTCAGAGATTGGTGGAGCGTAGAGGCATCTGTTTTTTTATCCGAAAAATGTGTCAGTGTACACATTTGAACAGCCCTTCAGAATATCCCATCATTGCCGCTCCCTTTGGGGCGCTTCTTTTTTGTGCCTTTCTGCGGCAACTCTCATCTCGCTCCCCATTCGTAAATTTCACGAATGAAATTCACGAATCACAGGACTGTTTCAACCCTGAAAACAACGGTGATTACGCTTAACCTCCCACCCATTAGGGAGTTCCGCAGGCGGGGTGGGTTTTTTGGTGAAAGAGGTGGCTGTGGAGTGGATGGTTTATCGCCAGTGGTGAATGGGTAGGTCGAGTCCGATTCCTAGCTGATAGTTGTATGTGGCTTTGCGAAGAATTTCAAATATAGCATCAAGGTCGTAGTCGAATCCGGCATCAAATGGAATCTCGTTTCGTGCAAATCTGGAGGGGGGTTCTTCGAGGAGGTGTATGGAGAAGCGAGCCGGGTCGAGGGAAATTCCGCTGTGCGCGGTTAGTGCAAAACGATGCCAGTATGCCGAGTGCAATGCTCCTTTGTCGATGAGCGAACGGACGGTTTCCAATGCTTGGAAGGTTTCATTCTCGGTTTGTGTCGGGAATCCGAACATTAGGTATGCGTGCGTCATGATCCCTGCATCTGCAAAGTGTTCCAGGGTTTTGCTCGCAGTTTCGACGGTGATTCCTTTGCGCATCATTTTTAATGTTCGGTCGCAACAGGTTTCGAGTCCGCCGGTAACTGCAATGCAACCCGCCGTAGCCATTTTATCAATCAGTTTTGTAGAGAACCGTGTTTCGAAACGAATATTTCCCCACCATTCCACGGAGAGTCCGCGGCGTAGAATTTCGTCGCACAAAGGGTTTAATAAGTCGGGGGGAAGAGCCTCGTCGACAAAATGAAATCCGTTAAATTTGCTCTGCGCAATCATCGTTTCCATCCAGTCGCAAATGGTCGATGGCGTGGCGGGATCGTATCGGGAGATGTAGTCCACAGATGTATCGCAGAATTCGCATCGCCCCCAGCAACAGCCGTGCGCCAGAACTAATTTGTTCCACGGACCGTCCGACCAAAGTCGTGTTACAGGGTTGAGTACTTCGAAGAGACCGAAATATGAGCCCATTGGCAGACCGTCAAAAACGGGCGCGGGCAAGGTGTCGTGCGCGATGGGTTGCCCCGCATCTTCGTGAAACCGGACGCGTCCGTTTTCTCGCACAAAAGTGCGCACTGGCGTTTCGCCATTTGCAATCCGCAGAAGGGGAAGCATTCCGCTATCGAGCGCGATATAGTCCACGAAGTCGAAGATGTCTGGCTCCGATAATTCGCGTAGTTCGGTGTTCACGTATCCCCCGCCGAGTACAATCTTTAGTTTTGCGCGGGTGTGGCGGATCCGCTGGGCAATAGCGAGCGCACCCAAGAGGCAGCCTGGGAACGGAACCGTGATCCCGACGAGTTCCGGCTGATGCGTCTCTACGGCTTGGTCTGTTATTTTTTCCAAGGTTTGGAAGAATATAGAGTCCGAGGTGCGCAGCGTTTCTCGGAGTTTTCCAAGGCTTGGAAGAGAAACCGCGAGATCCTCTGCATAGCGAGAAAACCCAAAATTAGGATCGAGCATTTTTACCGCTTCTGCGATATCGTCGAGATATAAACTGCACAAGTGGCTCGCTCGATCCTCTGTGCCGACACCGCGAAAACCCCAGCCTAATTGTTCTTCCTGTTCATACGCGCGGAAGAGATTCGGTCCTTCTGGCAGTGTTCCGCGCTCCGAAAGTTCCTCCGCCAGATGCGGAGATTTCCCCTGCAAAAACGAGATCACCGATTCGATGGTATCGATATACTCGCTCGCCGGAATTTGTGGATGTTCCAATGCTTGGAAAAGTTCAGAGAGCCCATTTTTTGAGAACAAGGTTAATAGAAGCTCAAGTGAAAGATCCGCTTGAGCAGTATCATGCCCTTGGGAGCGGAGCCACGCCGTGAGCAACGGGGTCGCGGCATAGGGTGTATTGGGTTGAAGCAACGGTGGAGTTATTAGGAGGACTTTCATTCGTCGCGATAGTAGCAGGTGTTTTGTTTGATGGCTACGATCAAAATTCGTGCTGAATGCCGATGCGGTATTCGGTGCCTGGGTCGGACCAGCCGACGACGGTGGAGTATTCGTCGTCGAGGAGGTTGGCGACAGAGGTGTATACGCGCGTGTTGTATTTTTTCCCGAGGGTGTACCCGATGGTTGCGTTGAGTTCGAGGTAGTCGCCGAGTTTGTGTTGTTCTTTGTCTTGCGCGAATCGGCTGTTGCTGTAGTCGGAGACGTATTTTCCGAAGAGGTTGAAGTCGAAGCGGTCGATCTGGGTATACATGCCGCCGCTGAGGATGAGGTCGGGGATTTCAACGTAGTCTCCGTAGCTGTCGGTTCCTGCGGCTTTGAAGCGCGATTCCATGAGGGTGGCGTTCAGGAAGAGCGTGGCGATCCCGCCGATGGGGGCGCTGCGGGTTTCGAGTTCTAGTCCGTATTGGGTGATGTCTTGGTTGTCGGATAAGTAGAATTCGTTTCCGGTGACGGTGTTGGTGGTGAGTTGTTTGGTTTTTGTGACGGCGTCTTTGCGTAGAGTGTAGAAGGCACCGAGCTTGAGTAGCCCAATGTCTGGGGTTTCGAATTTGACTCCGGCGTCGATCATGAGGCGGGTTTCGTTCCCGAGAGCGGTTCCGGTGACGCTGAGGGCGCCGGGGTCGGCGGAGCGTTCGCCGCCCGCGATGTGGGCGTAGAAGGTGACGTTGCTGTTGATTTCGTATTTTGCGCCGAGTGTTGCGGTGAGTAGTGGGTCGCCCCATTCATTTTTTACGGTGTCGAAGTCGCGACCGTTTCCCTGAATGTTGAAGGATGTGCCGGAGTATTCGTTATAATAGTCGCGCATGACGCGGATCCCGGCATCGAGGGTGAGCTTGTCGAATTGATGTTCGTCGACGAGGACGAGCGCGTAGGTTTCGACGTCTTGACGTTGTCCAACGTAGATTCGTTTTCCTTCGGGGGAAACCCAGTGGTTGTAGACTGCGCCGAGGCGAAGGGTGTTGGCGTCGCTCAGTTGAAGGGCTTGCATGAGCTGAAGGCTGTATTCGTAGTCGTCTTCGTTTGCGTTTTTGGTTGTGTCGTCGTGGCGTATGTACTGATAGTTGCGCTCGGAGTAGCCGGCGGATAGTTCGAGCGTGGCGGTCGGGGTTTGTTCGAAGGTGAGTTTTCCGCTGACGGATATTGCATCGAAGGGTTCGTATTCTTCTTCTCGGTTTTTAAAGCTGTTGAGGGCTGGACCGTCGGGGTCTGGCGTCATGATCTCGCGCGAGCCTTGAATGGCAAAGAGTTGACCTTCGAACTGAAGGCGGTCGTTAAGTTGGGCGCCGCCTTGGGCGTAGACGCTTTCAGTTCGTTCGGCCGCGTTGCGTCCGCTCGGTCCGTCGGTTGCATTTGCATTCGCACCAACCGTGTACCAGCCGTTGCTTGTGCTCTCGCCGTGTGAAACGCCTGTGCGCCAGGTGTTGAATGTTCCAATCTCTCCTTCAATCATCGTTGTGGGCGTTTCATGTTTTTTGGGTAGCACGTTGATGACGCCTGTGATGTCGGCGAGCCCCATCAGCAGCGTTCCGCTGGAGCGTACAATGTCGACCTTTTCGATTTGCGAAGCGGGTAGCATATAGCTGATTTCATTGAACTCGCGTTGCCAGAGTCCGTTCATGGCGTAGGTTGGGTATGGGTAGATTTGACCGCGAAATGATGTGAAGTTTTTGTATTTCCGTCCCCTGGTTTCGGTGTGGATTCCGGGAGCAAAATTCATCGCCTCTGTCAGCGTCGCGGCATTTTGTTTCTTGATTTCCTCTCGATCCACCGTAGATGTTGCGATTTCGAGCGATGCCGATTCTGCGCTGGGGGTCTGCAAAAGATTGCGAACCGGCTTCGTGCCCGAGACGGTAATGGTTGCAACGGTTCTCTCGGCGTGCGCCGCGATACAAAACAATAGGGTTGATAAAAGCAAATATTTCAAAACGGAATCTCCTGTCTGGGTTAAAGGTTTCTCTCAATACGGAGCGGCTCGGCTAAAAGGGACAGATTGCAAAACTTCTTGCGGTTTGTCTCTTTTCTGACTACCGTTCACCTCCTTTTTTAAGCGGAGTTTTTTTATGAGTTTAAGTATCGGCATTCTAGGCCTTCCAAACGTTGGAAAATCAACCATCTTCAACGCACTAACGCGCGCGCAAAATGCAGAAGCGGCGAACTATCCCTTCTGCACAATTGAAGCAAACAAAGCAATCGTACCCGTACCCGATCCACGCGTCGACCGCCTCTCTTCTATGGCGAATCCGAAAAAAGTAACGTTTGCAACCGTCGATTTTGTCGACATCGCAGGCCTCGTGAAAGGCGCGAGCCGAGGCGAAGGGCTCGGCAATAAATTCCTGGGCAACGTGCGAGAAGCCGACGCACTCCTGCATGTAATCCGTTGTTTCGAGGACGAAAACGTGGTCCACGTCGACGGCTCGGTCGATCCAATGCGAGACATCGACGTGATCGAAACAGAACTTATCCTCGCCGACTTCCAAACCTTGGAAAACCGGCTCGTGAAACTCAAAAAACAGGCACGCACCGACAAAACCGTTGCCGCAACACTTCCTGAAGTTGAAAATCTTCTATCCCATCTCGGCGAAGGAAAGCCCGTGATCTCTTTTGAGGGGCACGATTCTGAGCGAATCCTCGCGCTCCTCAAAGAGTCGCCGATGCTGACCGATAAAAAAATCATTTACTGCGCAAACGTCGATGAAGACACCATGATTGAGGACAACGAATTCGTGAAACAAGTCCGCGACTACGCAAAAGACAAGGGCGCGGACACCGTAAAAATCTCCGCAAAAATGGAAGAAGACTTGATCGGTATGAGCGACGAAGAAGCCGCAGAATTTCTCAACGAATACGGCGTCACCGAAAGCGGACTCAACCAAGTCATCCATACCAGCTACCACACACTCGGGCTCGCCAGCTACCTAACCGTCGGGCCCAAAGAGGTACGCGCATGGACAATCCAGCAGGGATGGAAAGCCCCTAAAGCGGCAGGCGTCATCCACACAGACTTCGAACGCGGCTTCATCCGTGCGCAGGTAATCGCCTACAACGACTACATCACACACGGAGGCGAAACCGCCTGCAAAGAAAAAGGTCTCATGCGCACCGAAGGGAAAGACTACCTTGTGAAAGACGGCGACATCATTGAGTTTTTAACCAACTAGCCAAAAAACCGCACACAGGAGTCACCCTATGACAAACCAAACCAACCGCCTCCTCGACATCATAAAAAAACTCCGGGGTCCCGACGGTTGCCCCTGGGACCGCGAACAAACCATTGAAACACTAAAATCCCATTTAATCGAAGAAACCTACGAAGTAATCGACGCCATGGAGAGCGGCGACCGAGTTGAGCTCAAAGAAGAACTAGGCGACCTACTCCTACAAGTCGTCTTTCAGGCCCAAATTGCCGACGAAGAAGGCTCGTTCAACTTTAACGACGTCGCAGAAACCATCGCAGACAAACTCATCCGTCGCCATCCGCATGTTTTTGGCGATGTAAAAGCTGACACGACCGACCAGGTATTTCGCAACTGGGAAAAGATTAAAAAATTCGAAAAATCCGGCGACACCCCCCGCTCCCTCATTGACGGCATCCCGCGCCACCTCCCCGCACTATCCAAAGCATATCTCGTACAAAAACGAGTCGCAAAAGTTGGCTTTGAGTGGGACGAAATCAGTGGAGTCGTCGATAAACTCGAAGAAGAACTTGCCGAAGTGAAAGAAGCGATGGCGCAGAAAAACGAAACCGCTATCCGAGAAGAACTCGGCGACCTTCTCTTCTCCACCGTCAACCTCAGCCGCTACCTCGGTCACGAATCCGAAGAACTACTAAACGAAAACATCAAAAAATTCACACGTCGCTTCCAAGCATTGGAAAAACACCTGAACTCCGACAACCGTGAGCTAGAAAATTGCACCATCGACGAACTCGAAACCGTCTGGCAGATCGTCAAAAAAGAAGAAACCTAACGAAAGCACCCCCCGCTCGATGAACAACACCATCCATTTCATTGGAATCGGCGGATGCGGAATGAACGGCGTCGCACAACTAGCAAAACACTCCGGATACTCCGTTTCCGGCTCCGACCGCTCCACAAACTCCCCCATTCTCCAAAAACTGGAAAACCTCGGAATCCAAATTCTTCCCCAAAACGGCTCCGGCATCACCGAAAAAACCGACGCAGTCGTCTACAGCACCGCCATCGAAAACGACAACCCAGACCTCCTCCGAGCAAAAAAACTGGGCACCCCCCTACTCCACCGCGCAGAAATGCTCGCAAAACTCTGCAAAAACAAAGAAACCATCGCCATCGCCGGAACCGCTGGGAAATCAACCGTCACCGGACTCCTCGGCCACATCTTCCAACACCTGGAACTCGACCCAACCGTCTACTGCGGCGCAAGCATAAACACCTTTCAATCATCCATCCGCTTCGGAAAAACCGGACCATGGATCATAGAAGCCGATGAAAGCGACAAATCATTCCTCCATCTCCACCCCAACCACGCAATCATCACCAACATCGCGGAAGATCACTACAAACTCTCCGAACTTCGGAAACTATTCGCACAATTCGAGACCCACGTTTCAGGGATCGTCATCAAACCCGAAACCCACCCAACAGAAGACGGGACAAAAAACGGGATAACCCCCCAACTGATAGGCAAACACAACACAGAAAACATCCACAACGCGCTAACACTCTGCAAAGCACTCAAGCTCGACATAAACCAATGCATCGAAGCCGTTAACACCTTCACAGGCATAGAACGGCGGCTCGAACGAATCGGACCCAACGTCATCGACGACTTCGCGCACAGTCCCATCAAAATCGCCGCCGCGCTTGAAGCCGTCTCCGAAATCTGGTCCACCTTCAACATCGTTTGGCGCCCACACGGCTTCACCCCACTTTTCCAAGGATTGGAACGTTTCATTCAGGTATTTTCCAACGGTTGGAAAAACCGCAGAGGCACCCTCTTCATACTGCCCGTATACTACGCAGGCGGAACGGTTGAGAAGAAAATCACATCGGAACAGTTTGTCGAGCGCTTGCAGACCGCTGGCGTTCCAGCCGAGTTCACCCCAAACATCCAAACCTTGGAAAAACAGCTCCTAAAAAGCGACCACCCCGTACTCATCATGGGCGCACGCGACCCAGAACTACCCAAACTCGCCCGACACCTGAGCGCCAACCTCACCACCACCTAAAAAACCCGTTGAGCTCAGGTATTCTAAATTTGTCGGCAAACATGCTGTAACCAAATCTTCTGTTCGTGTTACGTTTTGAACGAAAGAAAAATACTATGAAAAATCAAGCGAAAACCGAAAACCAACCCTCATCCGACCCAACCCTCTTACTATGCAACGACGACGGGATTCACGCGCCCGGCATCTCCGTTCTTCACCGTGCGGTAAAAAAACTAGGAAAATTGCGAGTCGTGGCACCCGATGTAGAACGTAGCGCGGCTGGACATGCCATAACGCTTTCAGAACCGATCAAATTAACTCCCACAGAAAAAGACGGCACCTTCTTTGGAGACGCGATTGGTGGAACACCTGCCGACTGCATGAAACTCGCAATTTGCGCCCTAATGAAAGATGCGCCGCCGGATCTCGTGTTGAGCGGCATAAACCTAGGATCCAACACCGGCATTAGCGTCATTTACTCCGGCACAGTCGCCGCCGCACGCGAAGGTGCGATTCTTGGAATCCCGAGCATAGCATTTTCGCTGTGCACCTACACCGAACCCGAATGGGAAATGGCAGAACGTATCGTTCAAGATCTAACAAAAAAACTCATAGCCAATCCGCCGCCGCCCGGCATTTTGCTCAACATCAACATGCCAAATCTTCCGTATAGCAAAATAAAAGGAATCAAAGTCACAAGAATGGGACGATCGCGTTTCATAGAAGAATTTCATCGGCGAGAAGATCCACGCGGGCGCATATATTATTGGCTCGACGGTGTTCTTGACGTTCTTGACGAAGGCGACGACATTGATATCCACGCCGTACGTGATGGGTATATATCCATCACGCCCATAAAGCTCGATCTCACAGCCCACGAGCATCTACAACACTTCCAAGCATTGGAAGAATGGCAATCTCCACTCGGCAATGCTCCCCCCTCTGACCCCCTCCGAAGTTCCTCTAGCGATAGCGGGTGGTAAAAATTCTTCTGCACCAATTCCACGCACCGATTCTTATCATTTTTTCACCACCCGCTATCGCTAGAGGAACTTCGGAGGAAGTCAGAGAAAAAGAATTAAAGTGGCGTCATTCAACTTGCGAGGCAAATCTCTGAAATGGGCGTTTTGTATAAGGGCCGTTTCTGAGTCTTTTGTGTTCTCTGCGCTCTCTTGTGGCTAAATTCTTCCGCGCATGAACGATCTCAAGCTCAGTTCACCCAAAGAACGAGGCTGGAAGCGCTCGTTTACGTTTTATGAAAATCCTTCTATTTTCCAACGTTTGGAACTCTCCCCTCGGCTGTTTCTCTGACCTCCTCTAGCGATAGCGGTTGTGAAAACCTGATCCAGCTCGTTTCCAAAGGTTGGAAGTTCGACAATATCCCATCCACCAAAGAACCCACCCCGCCTGCGGCACCCCTCCCGAGAGGGGATTTTTGTGTGGCGGGAGCATCTTGCTCCCGATCTTGGGAGCTGGAAGCTCCCGCCACTATCCCTTCCCGCCGCTTATTCGTTGTGCAACTATCTCCTTTTCTACAGCCCTCATACAAAACGTCCTTTTTTGAGTTTCGCCTCGCAATATGAATAGAGCCACTTCGACCTGAAAGCTGCAAACACATGGAGATTTACGTCCCATCATTGCCGCTCCCTTTGGGTCGCTTCTTTTTGGGGAATACAAAAAGCACGTTCGGAATACCTCAGGTCTGCCGTCAATCATTCTGCAATTAAAATTCTTCCAACCCTCGGAAGTCCACCTTTCCAAAAATCGGCAATCGGCAATCTCCACTCGGCAATGCTCCCCCTCTGACCCCCTCCGAAGTTCCTCTAGCGATAGCGGGTGGTAAAAATTCTT
>JAOZMR010000318.1 GCA_029934215.1 Pontiellaceae bacterium
CTTTTTTATCATTTACTGTCAACGTTACCATATAAAAGTCTTTATCAAGACTTTCGGTAAAAATCCGACACGTTTTTTTATTTTGACATGAATTAATAATATCAAGGGCCTTAGGTTCATTGATAGATGACATTGACCATTTATAACTTCCCTCATCAATACCATCATCTTCATCAGAGGAACCGGAAGCATCCAATATCAACGAACAACAACCATCTGTTTTCATCGTAAAAAAGGCTATAGGTTCTTCGTTTAACGACTCAGAAACGATAATATCCTTTTGAACTGTGCCAGTTAAACCCAGGTCATCTGTTACCGTTAGAGTGATAGTGTATGTACCAGGATTATCAAAACTCATTGAAGTATTGGCATCGGTTGCAGTGTGTTCACCAGTACTTGACCATTCATAGCTACTAATCGTACCATCAGAATCAGTAGAGGCAGACGCATCTAAATTCACCGTAAGCGGTGCTTTACCAGAAGTAGGATTTGCGGTGAAACTTGCGGTAGGTGGTTGATTATTGCTGCCACTTTTTCCCAACTTTTCAAAAGCATCTAAATCAGATATTGTATATGTAACCCTCACAGTTTGAAGTTGGAATAATGCAGGGTTATTAGCGTTATGGAATCCGAAAACAACACAGGAATCACCAGAAAAATTATCATCTCTTTTATGAGAGAGATAGTTGCCACTAGTCTTAGATACCCATTCAGAAGGATCAACAAGATAATCAGCTTCATTAAAGTTAAGAGACGTATCATCACGAACACTAAATACTTCGGCATTATTACAATCGTATTCGCCAAAATCTTTAAACAGGATGGATTCTTCTTCACCAGAATCTTTAGCAGTGATATACACATTCAATTTGCTTACACCAGGTGGAATATAGATTTTTAAAAATGCGCTGTGTCCTTTTGAAATCTTCCACGGAATTGGTTTTTCTTTAGTAGCCGCTATATAAGTCAAATGTTCTTTTTTTTCATCTAGCTTATTTAAATTGAAAGCCCCACCTTCATTACCATGCTGTTGCTCTTTTGGAGGACCCTCAAAGCCATTTATCCAGTCAGCTTGTACAGAATTGACGAAAAACGAAAGAAAAGTTAGGGTTATTAATTGAACAAGATAAGTTTTTAAACCATTAGAAATATTCATAATAACATTCATCCATCAAATAATGTGAGTTTGCACAGTGTAATGAGATAATACTGTTGCCAACAATTCGCCAACAGTTAGGGTAAAAAATTTTTCACATTTCAGGTACAGTCACCGTATGCGATACAGAATCTGTTCCATTTTTGTCAGTAACGGTTAATTCAATTTCGTATTCACCCGCTCCCAAGGGGGAATCCAACGGTATTTCGTATCGTGGAAGATTTTTTTCAGCAACTTCACCAATATCAGAAGGTTTTAGCACGTTCCAGCCATAAGTTGTAATAACGCCACCCTCTGAAGCACAAGACTCAGAAGCATCCAATGTGACTTTATCATTTCTAATAATGGTGGTGAATTTAGCAACCGGTTTATCACCCGTAACAACCGTATCTTGAGAACAAGAAAGATATACATACTTGGAAACAGACTTCGAGGAAACTCCCTTTATATCACTCACTGTCAACGTTACCATATAAAAGTCTTTTTCAAGGCTTTCTGTCAAAAAAATCCGACACGTTTTTTTATTTTGACATGGAGTAATAAGGGTATTAGGATCATTAGGATCATTGATAGATAACATTAACCATTCATAGCTTCCCTCACTTCCCTCATCAATACCATTATCTTCATCAGAAGAACCAGAAGCATCTAATATCAATGAACAACAACCATCTGTTTTGAAAGTAAAATGAGCGGTGGGCTTTTTATTTGTTGAGGATGAGACGATTATTGTTTCCGTTGAAGTATTCTTTGAGCCCTGATCATCTATTACTGTTAGAGTGATATCGTAACTGCCATGACTATTAAAAGTTATTGAAGAATTGGCACCCGCGGTTATAGTTGCCTCATCACTACTTGACCATTCATAGCTACTAATCGTACCATCAGAATCAGTAGAGGCAGACGCATCTAAATTCACCGTAAGCGGTGCTTTACCAGAAGTAGGATTTGCGGTGAAACTTGCGGTAGGTGGTTGATTATTGCTGCCACTTTTTCCCAACTTTTCAAAAGCATCTAAATCAGATATTGTATATGTAACCCTCACAGTTTGAAGTTGGAATAATGCAGGGTTATTAGCGTTATGGAATCCGAAAACAACACAAGATTCGCTATTAGACAAACTATCATCTCTTTCATGAGGGAGAATGCTGTTACCAGTCTTAGGTTCCCATCCAGAAGAATCACCAAGATAATCAGCTTCATTAAAGTCAAGAGACGTATCATCACGAACAGGAAATATAACATCATCATCACAACGGTGTTCGCCAAAGTTCTTAAACAGAATGGATTGACTACCTGCTAAATGTTCACTATTGATAGACACATTCAAACTGCTTACACCAGGTGGAATATAGATTTTTAAAAATGCGCTGTGTCCTTTTGAAATCTTCCACGGAATTGGTTTTTCTTTAGTAGCCGCTATATAAGTCAAATGTTCTTTTTTTTCATCTAGCTTATTTAAATTGAAAGCCCCACCTTCATTAACATGCTGTTGCTCTTTCGGAGGACCCTCAAAGCCATTTATCCAGTAAGCTTGTACAGAGTTGACGAAAAACGCAAGAAAAACTAGGATTATTAATTGAAGAAGATAAGTTTTTAAATCATTAGAAATATTCATAATAACATTCACCCATCAAATAATGTGAGTTTGCACAGTGTAATGAGATAATACTGTCGCCAACAATTCGCCGACAGTTA
>JAOZMR010000076.1 GCA_029934215.1 Pontiellaceae bacterium
AAGCGTTGGAAAAAACGTAGAAGAGGCATCCTGCCTCTGGCCTGGATGGCTGGACGTGTTTATCCTGCGCGAAGAAGAAAGCGGCAAGATGCCGCTTCTATGTGTCTGCGATCGTCTCGCTCACATTGCTTTCGGTTTCTGGACATGTTCATCCTGCGCGAAGAAAAAAGAGGCAAGATGCCTCTTCTACGTGTCTGCGAGCGTCTCGCTCGCATTGCTTTCGGTTTCTGAACAGGTTTCCCACATTCCAAGCATTGGAAAAACGTAGAAGAGGCATCCTGCCTCTGGCCTGGATGGCTGGACATGTTTATCATGCGCGTTGTTTAGAGCATTTTTCGGCGAGGGCATCACCAAAGATCGATATCCATTGTGGCTCGCGTGTATCCGTGTGCAGCTAGAGCGTAAGAGTCGACCAGGATGAACTCAACTTGTTCGTCGTTTGAGGCTTGTGCGATGTCTTTGTAGTCTTCGTTCAGGATCATGGGATGGACTCCAGGATGCAACTTCTCGCGTCAACTGCCAAACGAGTTTGAGATGATGTTCGATTGTATCTGCAACAAAGTTGTTGTCCGTGTGCGTGGAGATGTTGCTTTGTGCTGTTTTTTGTCTGTTCATTCGGATGGAGACTGACATTTGAGGGTTGAATGGCACTAAGTTAAAGGGTTTTAGGCGGAATGCAGGCGGACTTGACTTTGCAACACTAAAAAGAAAACAACGAAAATGGACAGGATCAGTTTTTTGATCACGCGCGAGCGAAGCGACACATAATTTTTGTATTCAAAAATAGTGACGAAGGAACGGTTCATCCACGAATCCACACGAATGGGACTAAAATAGATCAGAATTAAGCCAGTGTCAGCGGCGGCGTGAAATGTACTGATTTGTGGCGATTTGAAATGTCCCCAAAACCACGAAAATCCAGCTCGTTGAGCATCTCCTGTAAGCAGTAAAAAAGTAAGCAATAGAGCCGTTTTTTTTGGCGATTTAATGGGCTACGGAAGAAAATGATTTTGGTGAAATAATGAAGAAAAAGAGGTCATTTCAAAACGCCACAAATCGGTACTTTTCATTCCGCCGCTGACAGCCAGAAAAGATTCGTGTAGATTCGTGCGATGAACCGTTCCTTCGTCACTATTTTTGAATACAAAAATTATGTGTCGCTTCGCTCGCGCGTGATCAAAAACAGCTGTAGAATCGTGATTGCGGTGGTCGCAAAAGGGGCTTAACTTAGTGCCATTCATTTGATGGTTGTTTTTACAAAGCTAAGTTTGTTTCTCGAATGAGGGGTTTTTCCAACCCTTGGAACTCGGTCATCGAAAATGCCTCTCCCTTCGACATTCGAAATTCCTTGTTCGATATTCCTCTCCTCTCGGTTGTTCCTCTGATCTCCTCTACCGATAGCGGTTGTGAAAATCTGATCCAGCTTGTTTCCAAGGGTTGGAATCCTTTCTCTCACTCGGAAATCGGAAATCTCCATTCGGAAATGCCCAACCCCTTCCAGGGGTTGGAACCTTTTCTAGTTGTGTTTTCTAAACCCTGCTTTTTTCCATTGCTGCGCGGACGCGGAGGCGGAGCGCGTTGAGTTTGATGAAGCCGGTGGCGTCGGTTTGGTCGTACCCGCCCTCTTCGTCGAAACTGACCAGTTCCGGATTGTAGAGGGAGTTGGGTGACTGACGCCCGATGATGTGTACGGCGCCTTTGAAGAGCTTTACGCGGACATCGCCGGTAACCGTTTTCTGGCTTTCAGTGATGGCTGCCTGCAGCATCTCTCGTTCGGGAGCAAACCAGAAGCCGTTGTAAACGAGCTTTGCGTATTGCGGAATAAATCCGTCGCGCAAATGCATGGTCTCGCGATCCATTGTTAGCGATTCCACCGCACGGTGTGCCTGGTGTAGGATGGTTCCGGCCGGTGTTTCGTAAATTCCTCGGTCCTTCATTCCTGTGAATCGGTTTTCAACAATATCAATGCGTCCAACGGCGTGTTCACAACCGAGGGCGTTGAGCTTGCGCATCAGTGCGGCGGGCGAAAGGGTTTCGCCGTTCACAGCAACGGGGATGCCTTTTTCGAAGCGGATTTCCACGATCTCGGCTTCGTCTGCGGCCTGAGATAGCGGTTTGGTCATGCACCACATGTCTTCGGGTGCCTCGGCCCATGGATCCTCGAGCACGCCGCCCTCAAAGCTGATGTGAAGAAGGTTGCGGTCTGTGCTGTAGGGTTTCTTTGCGGAAACCGCGCAGGGAATGCCTCGTTCTTCGAGATAGGCAATCATGTCGGTGCGACCCACAAACGGGAAGTCTTCCGGCATGCGCCAGGGAGCGATGATTTTGATGTCGGGCTTGATCGCGTATGCGGTTAGCTCGAAGCGAACCTGATCGTTGCCTTTACCTGTCGCGCCGTGGCAAATCGCATCGGCGCCCTCTTCGAGCACGACATCCATCATGCGCTTAGCAATCAGTGGGCGAGCAATCGAGGTTCCGAGAAGATACGTGCCTTCATAGATCGCGTTGGCCTGCATCATTGGATAGATGTAGTCTTTCGCGAATTCCTCTTCGATATTGTCGACGATACATTTTACAGCACCATGCTTGAGCGCCTTCTCTTCGAGACCGTCCAACTCCTCTTCTTGACCAACATTTGCGCAGTAACAGATCACTTCCGCATCATACTTCTCCTGTAACCAAGTCAGCAACACAGTGGTATCCAAACCACCTGAATAAGCCAAAACAACTTTCATTTTCTCTCTCCAATTTGTGAATACGTTTTCTTTCGACGCGTAACCCTCTCGATTTAAAACGGGATATCGTCGTCCTCTTCGCCGGGTGCTTCTGCTGCTGCAGGAAGCGGTGGGCGGCTGTTAGTTGCGGGTGCCGCAGAAGCTGCCGCAGGTGCTGGTGCCGCTGCTGGTGCCGCTACCGGTGCCGCTACCGGTGCCGCTGCCGCAGGAGCTGCTTCGCCCCCTTCGAGTTTCCAACCGACGAGGTTGTTGAAGTAGCGTCCGTTATATTCGCGACCACGAATATCGAAGGTAGCTGTGAGCTCCTGCCCCTCGGACACATTATCCAGAAGGCTTACCTTGTCCTGCAAAAACTCCAGATTAATATCCTGCGCGTACTGTCCGTCTTCGACGGTTATAACAACCTCGCGTTTTGTGAACCCGCTCGCAAAGGTCTGTGGTTCTTGGACTAATTTCACTTTTCCTGTTAGCTCGTATGACATAAATTCTCCTTATATTTTAAAAGCCAAGACTATCCAGTAATACGCGACAAATTTCAACCCCGCACTCAACTTCTTATTGGGTCGCCGCTTTGGAAGTCACCATTTCATGTAGGAATTCTATAAAATGTGTTCGACCTCTCTGCATGCGGTATGTTTCTTTCTTATGGATTGGAGAAAGAAATGAACACCGCTACAATTGCCGAATTACAGAATAAACATCTCATCCCGACCTACGCACCGGAACTGGCACTCGTTAAAGGCGCCGGAACCAACGTCTGGGACGCGGACGGAAATGAATACCTCGATTTTCTCGCAGGCATCGCCGTGCTCAATGTCGGTCACTGCCATCCGAACGTGGTGCGGGCCGTTCAGGAGCAGGCAGCAAAACTGATGCATGTTTCCAATCTCTACTACAACGAACTCCAGCCACAGCTCGCTGAAAAGCTTTCGGCGGCGGCGGGCGGCGGAAAATGTTTCTTCTGCAATTCAGGTGCCGAAGCGAACGAAGGGCTCATCAAGCTGGCTCGTTTATGGGGGTCAGATCAAGGACGCTTCGAGGTCATCACCATGAGGAATTCCTTCCATGGTCGGACGCTTGCGACGCTGACCGCTACGGGCCAAGAGAAAGTACAAAAGGGTTTTGCGCCTCTGCCCGCAGGGTTTGCTTACGCCGAATTCAACAACTTGGAATCGTGCAAAAACGCGATTACCGAAAAAACCGCAGCGATCCTCGTCGAAACCGTACAAGGCGAAGGCGGAATCATTCCGGCTGATCCAGCGTTCCTGATCGGCTTACGAGCGCTGTGTGACGACGAAGATATTTTACTCCTCTGCGACGAAGTGCAGACCGGGATCGGACGGACAGGCAACTGGTTTGGTTTCCAGGCCAGCGGCATTGCGCCCGACGCATTTTCTCTCGCCAAAGGTCTCGGCAACGGGTTCCCCATCGGCGCGATGGTCGCTGCGCCAAAAGTCGCAGACATCTTTCAGCCCGGTCATCACGCCACCACCTTCGGCGGAACACCCCTCGCCTGCGCGGCAGCCATTGCCGTCCTCGACACCATCGAGCAGGAAAACCTTCTCGAAAACACGAAAGCAATGGGCGCACTGCTTCTCGAAAACCTGCAAACAATTGCCGATCAGTACGACTGGATCGAAGGCGCTCGAGGAACCGGACTCATGGTTGGGCTCGTTCTAAACGATAGCGCCGTGCCGCTCCAAAAACTCTTGCAAAAAAAAGGCCTTCTCAGCCTCGCCACCGCCGTACGTGTTCTTCGGATGCTTCCGCCGCTCACCGTCACAGCCGAAGAGGTCGAACAAGCCGCAGCGCTCGTCGCCGAGGCCTGCGCCGAACTAGACGCCCAATAAAACAGAACAAGCATCTCGTTCGTTTTCCAGCAAGCGAGACGCTTGCTCCACCTTTAAGAAAGAAAACATGCAAAAAGAACAATTCCAAATCAAACCCCACGAAGACGGATTCACACTACTCGAAGTGCTCGCCGACCGCTTGCGCTGCTCCAAAAAGCAAGCGAAAGCACTGCTCGACAGCAAACAAGTATTCGTGAACGAGCAGCGCATCTGGATGGCAAAACACACCGTAGAACGCAAAGACATCATCGAAACCATCCGCCCCGAAGAAACCGTAAAGAAGCTGGAGATCCTCAAGAAAGCTGGCGACCTACTCATCATCAACAAACCCGCCGGACTCGTCACCAACGGCTCCTCAAAAAGCCTAGAAGTGAAACTCCAGCGCGAACTGAACAACCCAGAATGCTGCGCTGTACATCGGCTCGACCGCGAAACCTCCGGTTGCGTCATCTTCTCACAAAACGCCGCCGGCAAAGAAGCCATGATTCCCGTCTTTAAAGACCACAAAGTCGTCAAAATCTATCGAGCCATCGTCAGCGGTCGCGTCTCGGAGCATCTCCAAACCATTACACGCGACATCGACGGACAATCCGCCACCACCATGGTGCGCGTACTCGACCGCACCCCCAACGCCAGCTACCTCGAACTCCGCATCAAAACTGGGCGCACCCACCAGATCCGCAAACATCTCTCCGCCGTTCGTCACCCCGTATTGGGCGACAAAGGATACGCGGGCGACAAAAACCTCCGCGAAGTCCTCCGCACCCTCCCGCGCCAGATGCTCCACGCCTACAAACTCGTTTTTCCACACCCCAACAACCCCGAACACCCCCTACGCATTAGTGCGCCCGTTCCCGCCGACTTCAGAGACACGCTAAAAGCCCTTCGGTTAAAGTAACCCACACTAAACCATCCACAACCATGCTAACGCTACTCCTCACAACCCTCGCCGTGCTCATCGTCTCCGGTCTCTGCTCCGGCACCGAAGCCGCACTATTCTCGGTGCCGCTCCTGCGTGTTCGAGAACTCGCTCGATCCGAAAAAACCAGAGCCAAAACACTCCTGAAAATCCGGGAGAAAATGAACCGCCCCATCACCACCATCGTCATCCTAAACAACATCGCGAACATCGGCGGCAGCATCCTCATCGGTAGCCTCGCGGCAAGCGTGCTTGACTCCCATTTAATCGGCTACTTCTCCGCTGGGCTAACCCTCCTCGTTATCCTCTTCTCGGAAATCATCCCGAAAACCATCGGAGAAAGCCACGCCGAGAAAATCTCCCTCGCCGTCGCCCAACCGCTACTCGGTCTCTCACGCATCTTCACCCCCCTCATCTGGTGCATCGACAAAATCACAGCGCCCTTCGCCAACAAAACTGAACGCTACTCCACCAACGAATCGCAAATCAAACTGCTCGCCCGCATTGGACGGCAAGAAGGAGTCATCGAAGAAGACGAATCCGAAATGATCCAACGAATCTTCGAGCTCAACGACATTTGCGCCGAAGACCTCATGACCCCACGTGTCGCCATCACCTGCCTACAAAACGACCAAACGCTCCAGGCAGCAAAAGACTTCATTCGAACCTCCCAACACAGCCGCATCGTCGTCACCGGCGAAAACCGCGACGAAATCGTCGGGATCGTCTTCAAAGACGAACTACTCGACGCCATGGTCGACGAAAAATACAGCCACCCCATCTCCGACTTCGCCCACCCCGCCCACTTCGTCGCCGAATCCACCCGAGCCGACCGTCTACTCGTCACCTTTCAAGAACTCCGGCAACACCTCGCCGTCGTCACCGACGAATACGGCGGCGTCTCCGGTGTCGTCTCCCTCGAAGACGTCCTCGAAATCCTCACCGGCGAAATCGTCGACGAAACCGACACAGTCGTCGACCTACAAGCCTTCGCGAAAAAACAATCCTCGCATCAATAAGGGTAAGAGACGAAAATTCCAATCCTTGGGAACACATGAAAACCACACCGAAAAAATTCAAAAGCTCCCCGAAGAAATACCACCCAAAAGGGATGACCATTCTGCACGAAGACCACGACATCATCGTCGTAGACAAAATCAGCGGTCTATTAACCGTTGGAAACGATAACGAGCGAGACCGGACCGTTTACTCCCTCCTGAACGACTACGTACGCAAAGGCAACCCGAAATCCCGCCTCCGCGTATACATCATCCATCGGCTGGACAAAGAAATCTCCGGCGTTCTCGTGTTTGCTAAAACCGAACAAGCGAAACGTTTTTTGCAAGACGAATGGACGGACTTTAAAAAGAAATACATCGCCGTCATACACGGCGCCCTCTCCGCCCGAGAAGGAACCATCACCTCCCACCTAGCGGAAAACAGCGCACTAAAAATGTACTCCGTAACCAACCCAGAACTCGGCAAATTCGCGAAAACAGGCTACCGCGTACTTCGGAAATCCATCGCCTACAGCCTGCTAGAAATCGACCTCTTTACCGGCCGAAAAAATCAGATTCGGGTTCACATGGCCGACCAAGACTGCCCCGTCGTCGGCGACAAAAAATACGGAAAAAAAGAGACCGGCATCAAACGCCTCACACTTCACGCAGCCTCCATCACACTCACACATCCATTTTCCAAAGAACCCGTAACCTTCGAAGCAAAAGTCCCGCCATACTTCAACTACCTCATGCGCAACGGACCCGACGCACGCTAGCCAAAAACCCATCACACAGCTACACCTTCCAATGCTTGGAAAAACCATTCTTCATGTCGACATGGACGCCTTCTTCGCGGCGGTCGAGATCCACGACAACCCCGAATTGAAAGGCAAACCAATCATCGTCGGTTCCCCGCGCGACAAACGCGGCGTCGTCTCCACCTGCTCCTACGAAGCACGCAAATACGGAATCCACTCCGGAATGCCCACGCGCACCGCAGCCCAACGCTGCCCAAACGCCATATTTCTACCCGTCCGCATGGCACGCTACCAAAGCGTCTCAGCTCAAATCATGAACGTCTTCCAAAACTTCACCCCATTCGTCCAGCCAATCTCCTGCGACGAAGCCTTCCTAGACGTCACCGGCTCCCTCCACCTATTCGGCGACGGACCCAAAATTGCCAAAAAAATAAAAACCGCGATACGGCAAGAAACCGGCCTCACCTGCTCCGTCGGCATCGCCCCCAACCTCTTCCTAGCAAAAATCGCAAGCGACATAAACAAGCCCGACGGCATCACACTCGTCCCCTTTTCCGAGAAACAGATTCCGCCCTTCCTCGCTCCACTCCCCGTCAAACGGATGTGGGGCGCCGGCAAAAAAATGCAAGCCATTTTAAAAAGCCACAACATCCACACCCTCGGCGACCTACAAAACGCCGACCCCAAACAGCTCACAACCTGGATCGGCGAAAACGCGGCAAACTCCTTTCGCCGCCGAGCATTCGGAATTGACGACCGCCCACTCGTCACCGAAACCAAAGAAAAAAGCATCTCTAACGAAACCACCTTCCCTGAAGACCAGCACAACCAAAAACCCATCGAAGCCGCCCTGCTAGACCTCGCCGATAAAGTCGGAACACGCCTGCGAAAAGCCGGATACTACGCAAACACCGCGCAAATCAAAATCCGCTGGACAAACTTCACCACAATCACCCGCCAGCGGAGGCTAGACCCACCCGCCTGCGACGACCAAACCCTCCGCGAAACCGCGCTCGAACTTTTACGAAAAGAAGGCATCCACTCGACCGTCCGCCTCATCGGCTTCGCCGTAACCGGACTACGAGAAACCGACGAAACCCCGCAACTCGATCTCTTCCAAACCTCGGAAAAACAGACCACCAAAAAGCGCGAAACCCTCAGCCGCGCCGTCGACACCATTCGCGACCGCTTCGGGATCAAAAGCATTCGACGAGGCTCAACACTCGCATAAAGAACGGTGCCAGGTTTCTTGATCTTCTCTAACTTTCCCCGAAGTTCCTGACCACTTTCCCCTACACACTTCTGTCCGATCAGGCAAGGGAAATGTTCAAATGGCTACACCGGCACCTTTTCTTGCACCTTTTTGAAAAATCCGGTTTTTAGTGGAGACGCTACCCACACGCGACTGAAACTTTTTCAAAAAAAGGAATTGACTTAAACTGGCACTCTGATCCTTGTTTCGCATTTCTCTCCGGCGCAAAAATTATCTGTAGCGGCTAGAAGCACCTTCTGGATGTCAACGACTCCCAGGGTGTTGACGTCCTGAAACCAAAACCATACGCCGACAAACATCTATAAGCAACTATTAGAAAGATATCACCTATGCACCAGTTAGTATCCACGTGGAAAAACTTCGACTCCGATCAACTGCCGTACTTACTACCGGAAGAGCAAGAAACTCTCCCAAAACGATTTTTAAACGACTCCCACAACAACTGGAACGACTATATTTCTGATCCAGACTTTTGGGCACCGCCAGATAAACGATTTCACCCGTCTCTTTTACCCATACCGTTCGTTGGGAATCTTAAAAATGCTTCTGTATACCT
Organism: Pontiellaceae bacterium; assembly: GCA_029934215.1. Taxonomy (GTDB): domain Bacteria; phylum Verrucomicrobiota; class Kiritimatiellia; order Kiritimatiellales; family Tichowtungiaceae; genus Tichowtungia. Next base: position 9,093 of record JAOZMR010000076.1, read on the forward strand.
ACTCATGCTGAATCCTGGATTTGGTCCACATGATTACTTCGGCGAATATGCCGTTTCAGAATACCGCGAAGCCCTGAAAAGTAACATTCGACAACAACCTAACTGCTCATTTTTATTTCTAGATCCCCGCTACTCATGGCATGGAGGGTACGATTACTGGCATAAGAAACTTCAGAAATCTATTTCTGAATTTGCCGACAAAACCAACATTTCTTACGGTAATGCTCAGTGTTATTTCAAATCACAAATTGCCGCATTAGAACTGGTTCCTTATCACTCTTCAAAGTTCGCCCTTACTAAAGGCGTGCAAAACAATTTACACTTCGTAAAACTAATCCGCTCATTCGTTCGCGATATTCTAATCCCTCGGGCAAAAAACAGCGAATGCCTGATTATAGCAACCAGAGCATCCAAGCACTGGGAGCTTCCTGACGACTGTAAAAATATCGTCACATACACCGGAGCAGAAGCACATAGCGCACATTTGACACCTAACAGTCGCGGGGGGAAAGCAATTCTGAATTTTTTTTCTAGAAAAGCATCTATAAGCCACCCAAGAAAAGGTGTCGGAATGCCAGTTTAAATACACTCTTTTTTGCCCCTTTTTCCCAAGCCATCGCCACTCCTTTAGTTTTACGCGAGCCGTCCGAATGTTGCGATTAAGAGCGCTGGCAACTTTCGACATCGTTACCGTTTACTCCTTTGAAAAACGTTTTCTCTCTGTATATTAGCATTTTAGTCATCTATACTCTTGCTGTTAAATATATACATTGACATGTTTTTTTGACTTGTACCTGCCTATTCGATAGCACAACCTCGCATCATGCAAGCGGAAGGGGGTGAAAAAGCGAAAAAAGAACGTTTCAGGCGCCCTAAACCATAATTTCACCGAGTCACGCATTTGATCAAGAAAAAGACAATTGACGAAAACACCTCACGAACGTGTTGCATAACCTGCAACGACGGATTATCTCTGAAATTCCTCTTGTCTTCCATGAAAACCATCTTACACTACTTGCGCTTGAACAAATGGGTTCAAGCCAAAACAAAAGCGGGAAACAGGACAGCTGACCTTTTTAAACGTTGACTAAAAACTTGAGAGTGACGAGTTATCGCTTGTTTTGCCATCATTTTTGCCGTCATTTTCTTCGTTATTTCAACAAAAGTCGGGGATGTTGCTTTCTGCCGATTATTTTTCGTCCGTTTACCGTTCGAGCGTTACCTGCAGTTAAATCATTTCCCCTATTCTTCTAGGCTGCAAGGCGGGTTCCTTCGATCCGTTCCAAATCGAGTCGATCTTGTATGAATGAAACGAGTTCCACATCAGATGGCGACCCTCCAATGAAGTTGGGTAATGTGTTGCGCAAGGCTATGGATGTTACGTTTTCGGACGGACATAAACCGAGCCGGACTGTTCGAATCCAAGAACCAAATGATGACCAAACCAAATCGGGAACGCTCATAGACAACAGGTGAAGAACGCCTTGAGAAATGATTCCCAGCTGAATGTGTACATGATACGCAGTCATTTTTCTCCGAATGCCGTCTCGATAGGCTTGATTCGTTTTGTGTAGGT
>JAOZMR010000077.1 GCA_029934215.1 Pontiellaceae bacterium
TAGTCGATCACAAACCGCCCGCAACCTGGGTAAAACTAGCGGGTCGCGGCACTAGTTTCTGCGCATGTGAAGTGGCATCATTCAACTTGCGAGGCAAAAGCTAAAATCAGGCGTTTTATATGAGGGCTGAAGCTCGGATTAAAACACCTTTTAATTTCTTTTCTTGTCGCCCAGAGGATCCCACACACCAAGTGTTACGTTAACCTGAATTTCATTTCCAGGATAACGACCTTTTGCGCAAGAGTCTGCGTCGCTCCATTGAATTGTAACGCCATTTGTTGGGATGTCAGGAATAACAACCCACTGCCATTGAGGGGGAAACATCGCACAAAACAATATCACTGTCGCGACAAAAGACTTTCATGTGAACTTTTTTATCACCACTATCGTCATATCCATCCATCACGCCGATGCGAAGACAGTTTTGAGGATTTTTACCAACGGTTACGTCGAAAGAATCCTTCCGGTTGCTTTTGCTTAAGAAAATGATTCGTTTTTCCAATTGTGTTGTATAATTCAAACAAAGCTCACTTGGATGCATATATGAAAACTGATCATTGAGTATGGTTTTTTCCATTTTAGGGATATACATAGGAATATTGTTGCGCTGAAACATAACGGCCCATCGATGAAAATCGTCAAACGCAACTCTAATGTCGGCAGGTTTTCCCATAAACCATGTTTCTATTTCTTTATACGTAACAGCGAGACGAATGAGTTCAGCCCGAGCCTTGTCTGATTTTAGATGTTTTATGTCGCCAACGAGAGGTTTTTTGAGCCTGTGCGTGTTTGCGAAGTGGTAAATCTCATTTACCGTGGCAATATCTGGCTTTAGTTTTCGTATTTCCTTTAGGGTCAATTTTTCAATATCTTTACGAAGTAACTTTTTGTCGTGATACGCAACCAGTTCACCATCTGCAGACTCACGAATATCATACTCCGCATATTTGAAATCTGGACTGTCACGATGGTTTTTCAGCAATTTTTCGAAAGCCAGCAACGTGTTATCTTCGTTGTTGCACCATTCGCCCCCGAGCCTATGTCCGTCATTGGCAAATGCAGTTGAGAAAGATAGCGCGCATACTGTTGCGAAAAGACAAGATAGTCCAATTTTAGCTTTTGAGGGTTTCTGCTTGTTTGTCACTGGTGATGTATCCTGGTTTTTATATTTTCTTTAGGCGCAAAAAAAGATGGGGCAGAAAAAACGGTGTTAGGACTGAATATTAAAAATTTCTTTTTCTGTGTTTAATATTCAGCCCCTATCCCATGTCTCCCCCACTCCATCTCTCCATCTCTCCACCACTCTTAATGCGTGTCTTCTTTTTCTTTCTGTGCGTCGGCGATGACTTTTTTTGCTACGTTGGCGGGGACTTGGTCGTAGCGGGTGAATTCCATTTCGAATGATCCGCGTCCGCCGGTGATGGAGCGTAGCTCGGAACAGAATTTGAACATTTCAACTTGTGGTACGTCGGCTTCAATCGCTTGTAAGCCGTCTTCTAATCCCATGCCGAGGATTCGTCCGCGTTTGGTGTTTAGGATGCTGGTGATGTCGCCTAGGTATTCGTCGGGGACGGTGACTTTTACGGTCATTATGGGTTCGAGTAGTACGGGGTGGGCGTTTTCTATTGCTTCGTGTAGTGCTCGGGAGCCGGCGATTTTGAAGGCGACTTCGGAGGAGTCTACGTCGTGGAAGGTGCCGTCGTAGAGTTCGACGAGGACGTTTGAGACTTCGGCGCCGACGAGTGGTCCTTTTGTCATGCCATCGACGAATCCTTTTTGGCAGGCTGGGATGAAGTTGCTGGGTATGGCTCCGCCGACGATTTTGTTGGCGAACCAGTCTTCGTCGGTTTCGGTTTTTGGGCGAATGCGGACGTAGCATTCTCCGTATTGTCCGCGTCCACCGGATTGTTTTTTGTGTTTGTAGCGTCCTTCTCCGATGCTGTTGATGGTTTCGCGATAGGCGATTTTTGGGTTGTGGTGCGAGATGTCGACTTTGCTGCGGTGTTTGATGTGTTCGAGTGTTACGTCGAGGTGCATGTCGCCCATGCCCCAGAGGATGGTTTCGTGTGTTTCGCGGTTGCGTTCTACGCGGATGGATGGGTCTTCGGCGGCGGCGCGTTTGAGGGCGACTCCGATTTTGTCTTCGTCGCCTTTGGTTTTTGGCTCTACGGCGTATGCTGCGACGGGGTTCGGGAATTCAACGGGTTTGAATACGGTGTTGTCGCCGATGGCGCAGAGCGTATCGTTGAGGAATGTGTTTTTGAGTTTCGGAATGGCGACGACATCGCCGGCTTTGGCTTCTTTGCAGTCGGTCTGTTTTTTCCCGTTCACAAAGAGGATGTTGCCAATGCGTTCTTTTTCGCCTTTGCTGGCGTTGTATACTTCGGTGTTGGGTGTGAGTGTTCCGCGATAGACGCGGACGAAGCTGAGCTGTCCAACGAAGGGGTCGTTTACGGAGCGGCGGACGATTCCGGCGAAGGGTTCGTTCGCGCAGGTTTGTACTTCGTGGCCGTCGGCGCATTTCACGGGGTAGTCTTCTGGGGATGGGAATAGGCGGCTGATCGAGTCCATGGTTTCTTTTACGCCGATGTGTGTTTTTGCCGAGCAGGCGAATACGGGGATGAGGTGCGCGTCGTGTACGGATTTGCGGAGTCCGTCGGAGAATTCGTCGGCGGTGAGTTCTTGGCCGTCGAAGTATTTTTCCATTAGCGCGTCGTCGGTTTCGGCGGCGAGTTCGATGAGGTGGTCTTTGATTGCTTTTACTGTGGCCGCCATGTCTTCTGGGACTTGGTCGGTCGGGGTGTTGAGGATGTCGACTTCTGATTTCCCGTCGGTGGTTGGGAGGACTACGGGTACGCAGCGGGTGTCGCCCCAGCGTTCTTTGATTGCGGAGAGGGCTTGGTCGAAGTTTGTGTCGTCTTTGTCTAGCCCGTTTATGACGATTCCGCGTGGGAGGTTGCGTTTTTCGCAAACGCGCCAGGCGCGTGTTGTGCCGACTTGAATCCCGGAGAGTGCGTCTACGACGACGAGTGCGGCATCGCTGGTTTCGGCGGCGGAGATGAGTTGGCCGATGAAGTCGGCGTAGCCGGGTGTGTCGGTGACGACGAAGCGTCGTTGTTTTCCGCTGGCTGCGGTGTATACGCCGTCGAAGGGTTTTGCGAAAATGGAGATTCCGTGTTCCTGTTCTTCTTCTGTCCAGTCTGCCATGCTTGTTTTGTCGTCCGGCGATCCGATCCGTTCGTTCGTTCCGAGAACGTTTAGCATTACGTCTAGCAAGGAGGTTTTCCCCGCTCCTGTATGCCCCATTAATGCAAAATTACGCACCCCTGCAATTGGAATCCCCTTCATGGCTTCTCTCCTTTTTTGTCTTTTTTCTACGTTTGTTATACGGTGCCGCATACGCGCGGCGCGAAGATGTTAAGTTACACGCTCGTTGTGAGTTCGGCAACATAATGAGCGTTTCAATTTCATTTTTTCTGGGGAAGCTTGCGGTAGAGGGTGGCGAGGCTGATGCCTAGCTTTTTGGCCGCTTTTTCTTTGTCGCCAGAGACGGTTTCGATGGTTCGTTTTAGGAATTCTTTCTCTTTGTCGTGCAGGAATGCTTTGAGGGATTTTCCTTTGTGTTGTTCGCGTCGGCTGGTGATGACTCCGGCGCGGATTCCTTCTTCGACTGCATCGACGAGTTTTGCTGGAAGGGTGTCTTTGGTTATGATGCTGTCTTGGGCGAAGGTGATGGCGTGCTGAATTGTGTTTTCGAGCTCTCGTACGTTGCCGGGCCAGTTATAGTTTTCGAGAATTTCTTGCGCGGAGCGGTCGATGAGTGGCAGTTCTGCGTCGGGGCCGATTTCGCGACGTAGGATGTGGTTGATGAGCGGCGGGATGTCTTCGGGTCGTTTTCGTAGGGGCGGGATGTCGATGCTGATGACGCTGAGGCGGTAGTAGAGGTCTTCGCGGAATTTGTTTTGTTCAATGAGGTTTTCGAGCTTTTCGTTGGATGCTGCGATGATGCGTACGTCTACGTCGGTGTGGATGGAGCTGCCGACTTTTCTGATTTTTTTGTCCTGGAGTACTCGGAGGAGTTTGGATTGGATGTCGACGGGCATGGTGCTGATCTCGTCGAGGAATAGTGTTCCGCCGTTCGCGGCTTCAAATAGACCGATTTTTTTTGAGCTGGCGCCGGTAAAGGCGCCTTTGACGTGTCCGAACATTTCCGATTCCATTAGCTGGGCAGGTAGGGCCGCGCAGTTGACTGCCATGAAGGTTTTGTCTTTGCGTGGGCTGTAGCGGTGGAGGGCACGTGCAACGAGTTCTTTCCCGGTTCCGCTTTCGCCGTAGACGAGTATGGTGGTGTTTGTTGGGGCGACGCGTTCGATCATGTCGCAGACTTTGCACATGTTTGGGGCTTTTGCCACGATGCCTTCTAGTTGTTCTTTGTGTTCTATTTGGGCTTTGAGTGTTTTGTTCTCGGTGATGGCGTTGGTGTATTCTAGCGCTCGTTGAACGGTCAGGATGAGTTCGTCGAGCTTGAAGGGTTTTGTGATGTAGTCGAATGCGCCTTGTTTCATGGCTTCGACTGCGGTCCCGACGGTGCCGTATGCAGTGAGCATGATTACGCCCATTGTTGCGTAGGATTCGCTCGCTTTGCTTAGAAGCTCCATCCCGTTTATCGGGGTCATGTTGATGTCGGAGATCAGCAGATCGAACTTTTCGGTCTGTAGAAGTTGAAGCGCTTTTTCGCCATTGCTGGCGGGGGTTGTTTTATACCCCTGAACGGTTAGGATTTTGTTGAGCAGGTTTAGAACGGTCGGCTCGTCGTCTACAATTAGGATTCGTGGCATACTTTACCTTTTTCTTGTTCGGGTTTTGGAGATTGGGGACGGGGATTGGGTGATTGGAGTTTTGGAGGATTGGAGAATGGAGTTTTGGAGGATTTGGGGGAACTGAGGGCTTCCTAGTCGTTTATGTATTGAAATCTGGATTTATTTTTGCTTCCTTTTTTGTGTTGGCTTTTTTTAGTTCTTTTTCTATGTCGGTTTGTATCAATTCTCGCATATCTTGCAGTGAGAAGTCTGCGTAGTTGAGGAAGTTTTGAATAGTTTTGTCCATCCGATCGGATTCTATGATGATCTGATTATACGCTTCTTCGCGCTCTTTTTCGAGGTCTTTTGGGTCGATGGTTGTTAGGTTGAGCTGGAGGAGTTGTATTGCTCCGGAGATGCCGGTGAGCGGGGTGCGGATCTGGTGTGCCATCTCTTTTGCGATCTGCGACGCTGCTTTGATTTGCTCGATTTGGCGGGTTTGGTTTTGAAGGCGTAGAATGCTGGAGAGGTCGGTGAAGTTGAGTATGCGGGTGACGACGAGGGTGTCGCCTTTGGCTTTTGCTTGCGGTATGGCTTCCGCCGGGAGCGAGATGTGCGCGTCTTCGATGCTGACGGGGAAGATGGATCCGTCGGATCGACGGAAATAGTCTGAGGCTCCGCGGAAATCGGTGTCTTTGTTTTCTAACTCGGAGGGTTTGAGGTGTATGAAGGATAGGCTTTGGTCGATGAGCCTAGACTCGTCTTGGTTTAGGAGAATGCAGGCTCGGTTGTTGGCCATGAGTATGGTGTTGTTTTCGTCGAGAAGTAGAAGACCGGTTTTTACATTTTTAAAAATAATAAGGGTGAGTTCTCGGAACTGTTTTTCTTTTTTGCTGATGTAGTCGCATCGGCGTGAGACGTATGCACTTGCGATGCCGAAGACAATAAAGATACTGATTCGTAAGAGGATGGCTCCAACAGTGCTGCTTAATCCATGCGTGGCGCTGTTGGGGGGGTATTCGATGAGGATGTTTTGCGACATCAGGAAGATGACGAGTGTGTAGGAGGTGATGGTGAGTATGGTGATTTGTATGGTTTGGCGGAGGGGGAGGATGATGCCGGCGGATAGAATGATGAGTGGATAGAGGAGGATCAGGAAGTCGTGACCGGAGTCGCCAGCGAAGTAAACTAGTCCGGAGACGAGGGCAAGGTCGATCAGGAATTGTAACGGTGCGAGTTGACGGATCTGATCTTGGTTGCGCATCCATAAGGAGTATGGAATTGTGATGATGTAGGCCAGTGCAATAAATGCGTAGAAGGCGATTCCTTCTTGTTGGAACATGAGGGATAGGAAGATTAGAAAGCCGCTGATAATGAGAAGGCGACCGCCCAGCATTCCCATCATTGCCGTCCAGGATGCTGTTCGTTCTGTCATTCCGTTTTGTTCTTTTGTCATGGGATATCTTTCGCTACATAACCATTTCGGACATTTTAAAGATAGGTAGGAACATACATAGAACAATACCGCCGATCATAACACCAATAACGACCATGAGCAGTGGCTCGAGAAGGGATGTTAAGCCCTCGAGCATGGTATCGACTTCTTCTTGATAAAACGCGGCGAGTTTACCCAACATTTCTTCGATTTTCCCAGTTTGTTCGCCGGCGGAAAGCATGTGAACCAGCATTTTAGGAAAGGCAGGGTTTCCTTTGAGTGTTTCGGAGAGCGTGTGGCCTTCTTCGACGTTTGCGCGGGCATCGAGTATTGCGCCGCCAACCACTTTGTTGCCGGTGGCTACTCCGACGATGTTCATGGCTTGAATGATGGGGACTCCGCTGTTTAGGAGCTGGGCAAAGGTGGATGCAAAGCGTGCAACGGCGATTTTTTGCGTGAGTTCACCGAGTAAGGGGAATTTCAGTTTGACTGCGTCGATGGAGTATGCACCTTTTTCGGTGCTTGCGTAGCGTCGGAAGCTGTAGGTGAAGGTTGCGGCGCCCGCAAGCACAATGTACCAGTATTTTTTAACGAGGTTGCTGATGTCGAGCAAGGCTTGTGTTGGTCCAGGTAGTGCTGACCCAAAACCTCCGAACATCTCCGCGAATACTGGGACAATGAAAACGATGAGGAGGGAGGATATGATGAGTGCGACGCAGATCACGACGGTCGGATACATCATGGCTGCTTTCACTTTGCTGAGTAGGCGATTTGCCGCTTCGAGGAAGCCGGCGACTCGGTCGCAGGTTTCCGCGAGCATTCCGCCGGTTTCTCCAGCTCGCATCATGTTGACGTATAGTTCGTCGAATACCTGCGGGTAGTCAGCGAGTGCTTCCGAGTACATGGAGCCGCCTTCGACTTTTAGGCGGACGTTTTCAAGCACTTCGCAAAAGGATTTGTTGTTGCTTTGGTCTTCGAGTGCGACAATTGACTGCACGAGCGGCATCCCGGAGGAGAGCATGGCGGAGAGCTGCCGAGTGTACATCGGAAGCTCTTTTTTACGGATAGCACCCGCGCCGCGGACGCTCTTTTTCTTTTTCTGAGTTGGGTTTGCCATATCGATGCCTTCTTTTTATTCACTGGTGATGCGGAGGATTTCTTCGACGCTGGTTTCGCCAGCCCGTACTTTATCGAATCCGGTGGAACGAAGCGTTTGCATGCCTTCCTCGACGGCTACGCCTCGAATGACGGTGGATTCTGAGGTTTCTAAGATGGTTCGTTTGATTCGGTCGTTGAGCAAAAGGATTTCCATGATCGCTCCTCGTCCTTTATACCCAGTTCCACCGCATTTTGGACAACCATCAGCACCGTAGATCACAGTGTCCGAACCAAATTCATTTAGATCGATGTGGTTTTCAATGAGGACTTCTTTGGATATGGTCACTTCTTTTTTGCAGAATGGGCATAGGCGGCGGAAGAGACGTTGCGCCTGCGTCATTAAAACGGAGGAGGAGAGGAGGAACGGTTCGATGCCCATATATGCCATACGCGCGATAGCGCCAGGCGCGTCGTTTGTGTGCAGGGTGCTGAGCACTAAATGCCCGGTTAACGCTGCTTGCACTGCGATGGATGCGGTTTCGTGGTCTCGAATCTCACCGATCATCACGACATCGGGGTCTTGTCGCAGAATCGAACGAAGTCCGGCCGCGAATGTTAGCCCAACATCAGCGTGGGTTTGAATTTGGTTGATGTTGTGTAGCTGATACTCCACGGGGTCTTCTACGGTGGTGATGTTGACCCCTTCGTTGTTTAGCTCCTGCAAGGCGGAGTAGAGGGTTGTGGTTTTTCCTGATCCGGTTGGCCCCGTCACAAGAATCATTCCATAAGGTTGGCTGACGGCATATTTAAGATCGGCCAATGGTTTCTCTGCCAGCCCCAACGCCTCCAAGCTCGGCGCAAGCGCGGTTTTATCGAGAATACGCATGACGATTTTTTCGCCGTGAACCGTTGGTAGATAGCTGACGCGAATATCCACTTCCTTGCCTAGCGCTTTGATCTTAAAGCGACCGTCCTGCGGAACTCGCCGCTCAGCAATATCGAGGTTCGACATAATTTTAATGCGCGACGAGATGGCCGCTTGCACACTTTTTGGAGGGCTAGGGCTTTGGGTGAGAACTCCGTCGGTTCGGTACCGAAGTCGCATCGTTTTTTCCATCGGCTCAATATGAATATCGCTTGAGCCCTTGCGAAGGGCTTCAATCAAAATCGAATTGACGATTCGAATGACCGGAGCGTCCTCCCCGCTTTTATCGGCATTTTCTAGGTCGTCTGCACTCAGATCCTCCTGAACTTCCAGTTCGCTGTCGTCCTCGATGTCTCGTAGAATATCCTCCAACCCCTTTGCGGAGTTTTTACTGATCATCTCCCAGATGTCCAACAAATCCTTCTCGTCGACCACGACCGGCACGACGTCGTAGTCGAGTTGCATTTTGAGGTTTTCAAGCCCCATAATATTAAAAGGATCCGCAACCGCAACCGTAAGTAGTTTCCCATTTTTACAGACTGGGAGCATCTCAAGCTGAGTCCAAACCTGCTGTGGCAATATCTCAACCAGATCGTTGTCCGGCGTAAAGCCGTCAAGAGAGAGCGGTGGTATTTCCAAATACTGGGATTTTGAAAGAACCAGCGCCGCTGCGGGAACCAAACCGGATTCAACAAGGATATCTTCCAAGGAAACATCCTTGGCAACGGCTTCCTCGCGCGCCTTCCCGAGCTCCTCCTCCGGAACGGGGAAACGCTCAAGCAACACGTCAATTACTGATTTATAAATGGCTTCTGTCATAATGCTTCACCCGCAAACCTAGCAGAAACAACGCAGTAGGCAAAGAAGGAACTTGGAAAACGGAATAAAACCTGCTTTTCTTTTGCAATGCATAGGAGGAGAAAAGCCATGGTGGACGAAGTAAAAACAGAAGAACCCGAGCAACTGGAGCAGGTCGTTGAAGCACTGGAGCAAATTCTAGAGATCATGCCAGAAGACTATGTCACGCTACATACGCTGTACGAGACCTTTATTAAACTCGAGCAACCCAAAAAGGCATTCGAGTATCTCGCGCGGCTAGCCGATTTTGCGATTCGTTCAAAAAACGAAGAAGGTGTGCTTTTTGCGCTGCAGCAATATGACGAACTGGGTGAACTTGGACCAGAGGGAGATGGGCAGAAGGCGCAACTGCGTGCTCTACAAGCAGAGAGGGAAGGAATCTCGGGTCACGGTTCCTCGAGCAAAAGAAAAGAGACCACGGCTCAAGGATCACAAAACCTAGAAGCAGAAATGGCGCTGGCATGGGACCTTTTTCAGGACGAACAACTTGCGGAGGAAGAGTACTCGAACGTACTGCACGACCTCACCGAGATGTCATCGCGCACCATTCGCGTTCCGCTCACCGTACTGCACGTATTGCACGACCGTCAATTCAGCCGATTCGAGCGTCTAATGTCATATCTATGCACAAAAAGCGGTGTCCCCATCATCGCCCTCAGCAGTTTTGAGGAAAACAAAAAAGTACAAGACGCACTTCCGCTCGCGTTTCTGACGCAGCGCGGCGTGCTACCCTTCGCAGTCATTGCAGACGACATACTGGTCGCCGTACTCAACCCTTTCGATAAAATGTTAATACGCGAGGCCGAACAAGCGGCGAAAAAACGATGTCACCCCTATTTAGTTTCACCAGAAGAGTACGACAAAAGGCTTGCGATGGTCAAAAGGAACCTTGAAGATTAACCAGCAAATCTCTCTACCTTTACCGAATACGGCAACTTGCAAAAAAACTCGAATCAACTCAAATTTACACCGTTCCATTCGTGTGTATTGGTGCCCATTCGCGGTTCAACCTCTCTTCTTTATCTGCATGACGGCGCATGAAGGGTGCAGGATTATCTGCTTGCATCAAATATCACTCTGGGCAAAGGTTCTTTTATACAAGCAACTTTTAGCAATCCGAAGGAACGATTCAGGTATAACAGAAACCGCAACCTTACCACTTCCCTTCAAAGAACGTTTTTACCATCGAAACCCACTTAAAAAACAATCGCCAGTTGACAGTCTTTTCAAGGTGCATATCGATTGAGCGATTTCTGATCGAAAATCAATCCCATTTTTTCACTTCGGACGGGATTTTACAGTCGAAAAACCGATTCCTCTGCGTCTGGACACATCTCTGCGCTGGCAAGACTTCCGTCACACCTTCCGCCGATAATTAAAGCAACCCGGCTAACAGCGAGCGATCGTTTCCCAATATTCCTCGAACCAACTCAGATTATCAGATCCGCCACCAACCAATCGGATCGTTGCTTTGCGAGCATCAGCCCTCATACAAAACGCTGATTTCTGGGTTTTGCCTCGCAACTTGAATGT
>JAOZMR010000319.1 GCA_029934215.1 Pontiellaceae bacterium
TTGTCCGGCTATAGTAGCCGTTCCAGCCCAACAGGTAACGCATATTTTTCAGAAATTATCTAACGGATTCAGGATCCCGTCAAAAACTCGCCCGCGCATGGATTTCGTTTGTTTTTCGATATCTCCATTCTCACGCTTGATTTGTGGGTAATAGAAAGCTTCTTGATCCTTATATTCCTCTCCTATTTTCGTGGGTTCCATGGCAAAAACAGCCAAACCACGAGAGTAGATTTTTCGAATATAAACGGCGATCTCATTTTGTAACGTCAAATCACTTAAGCTAGACATAAGTCCCACGAACAGAGGGGATTGTGACCGACACGTATCTTGTAACGCTTTTTTGTGTAAATACGCCTCCTTTGCGCAACCTTGATCATCTTTGTGCCAATTCTGATCTCGCTTAACATTTTCGTCCCCGCAAAAGTGCTCGCGGTTTTCCGGTTTACGGAGCTACTTGCGTTGCGAATGCGTCTTACTTGCGCATTTGCATTTAGGTTTTGAACAGAACTCCTACTTCCCATTTAGACGGGGATCAGGGATAAGTAATTCTCTGCATCCCAAGCGTTTACGCTTCCAGACACGCTTGTTTGTTTCCATAAAATCCTCTGGTCAAAGAAAGAAAAGAAGAAAAAGACCACGAGTGGATGGAAAGAAAACGCCGGCGTCATTCAATTTGCGCGGCAAAATCAAAAAAAACGAATAAAAGAAGATGTTTTAACTAGAAAAGAAGCGAAAAAAATGGATGTTTCAAAACGCCGCAAACCGGCACATTTCGCGCCGCCGCTGACAGGAGCTTTACCCAACAGTTGATTCGTGACGGCGTACTAGTTCATTTGCCCCCGTTGCACGATTCAAAACGTTTCAATGTTTGGAAAATCCAATCTGTACGAAACAAATGTAACCCATCTGGAGGTGGAGGGAGTGGCGATAAAAGGAGATAGCTTGCGTTAAACTACACTGTAGTGTAGTATAGCGCGAAACTCGAAAATCCTCTTGAAAACAAGCTGTAGATGGGATTTTCAAGCTTTCGTCTGGATCGGCGGCAGTTGTGTTTTTCGCGCTGATAGTGCAGTGTAGTAAACTAAAGTGAATTCACAATTAAACCTTGCGGCTTTGGCGTTTCGTGATACTATAAGAAAAGATACGAGTCCGTCAAAAAAGCCAGTTCCCAAAACCGTTTCCTGGATCACACTCACATGGAAAACTTACTCACAGATCAGATAAAGCGACAAAAAGAGCATCATTTTTTGATTCTCTATTGGGCGGCGGAAGCTGAGGTTCGAGGGGTGAAATACAACATCACCAATGTATTTGACGATCTAAAAGATGTAGGGGTTACGCGAACAAAGCAAAGCGTAATGGCGTATGTGGAGTCACTTTACGCCCTCTGTTTTATAGACATAAAAGAGGAACGGAATCGTAAAAACATTTATTTATCCGACGCAGGCGCTGAGGCATTGGAGCGGATGGTCGGGGAGAGTAGTTTTAGAACAAAAAAATCAAGGTATATGGAGGGCATAGTATGAGTATTGGAATCGGCGGAGCTGGAAGTAAATTAGCGTCTTTGTTGGAACCTGACAACGCGACTATCGTAAATGTATCTCAATCGGAGCTCGATAAAGTTGAGGCAAAGAATAAAATAATGGCTGTGGCTCACTCCTCTAGAGGACAATTTCATGGAGCTGGGAAAAACCCTGAGGTTGGAAAAGCAGCCTATGCCTCTATTAAGGATGAGATCTATGAGCTGATTAAGGGCGACATAGTTCTTACCTCCTCCGGTGGCGGAACCGGAAGCGGAATTGTCTCTGTCCTGCTCGATCAAATTGCTCAAAAAGATGAAATCTCTCTAAACGACAAAACCGTTTTTGGGCTTGTACTTCCCTATGTGGAGCGCGAAAGTGCGGAATTTGTCCAAAACACCGTTGATTTCCTAATGGGGCCCGTTTCGAATGCAATCGATTCTGGAAACACAGGAAACATCCTACTCTTCTCTAACAAACTGAAATTCGAAGGACGAATTCCGGAGCACGATTACAACACGATGATGATCGAATGCTTCAAGAAATTTTTAGCGATTCCATACAAAAGCGACAAGATGGAACTATTAGATGGTCATGTAGATCACGAGGACTTCCGCGTCTACAAAGCCAAGCCCTACTTCAACCACTTCTGTCAATTTGAATACAACACAGAGAAACCGTTTGCGGAGCAGTTGAACGAAAACACAAGCCAGGTATTGCTAGCCCCGGAGCAGCCCATCGAGTCCATGTTCTTGCTAGAAGTCCCTAACCGGGAGATGACAGCAAAATTTTATGACATTCTCGACTACTTCGCAGAGGATCACATTGCGCCAGCGCACGGGGTTGTTTTAAATCCAGACATTCAAAAACCCATTATCACCCTCTCCGTGTTGTACTCACGAAAGCCAAAAGAACTCGTAGACGATTTCTGCCAACGTGTAGAACGAATCACGAAAAAGAAACTCAAAAAAACGATCAATCAATTTGTGAAACTCGAAAAAACCCAAATGAACGTAGATGAAGAGGTTCGCCGAATTGAGGAGGTCGATGATGCTGAAAAAAGCGTACTCGATGTTCTAGGTCGTCTTAAAAAACTCCGATAAAGCATTCGTAGCGAGATCATCCAGATGATGAATGGCGTTACATGGTGACTCACAAAAGCGGTAGAGTAGCCTCGGGGGTTTAACCCCAAAGCCCTAGTCAGACCCTATCCGAAAAGCGGGCATTTCAAATTACAGTCTACCTTCAGCAAAACGACTACGAAACGGCTCTTCACGAATGTGCGTTTTTTAGAGGCTTTTCGCTCCCCTATTTGAG
>JAOZMR010000320.1 GCA_029934215.1 Pontiellaceae bacterium
TATTTTAGGGGCTAAAAATAAATTAGCTTTAAAATCAATAAGTTACCTATTTTAGCCTCTAAAAATCGAGCATCTTAAAGCCAAATAACATCAAAAACTTGATCATCGAGTAATAGAAATTCAGGGACCATGTTCGGATTATTTTGTAAACTCCACAGTTCGCCTAAAAATTCGAGCCTGAACCCTTTTATTTGAAAAAAATCATCAAGGAGATAATCTCAATGACTAGAGCGAAAATGCTTAGTGCATTGCCATTACTAACCGTTTTGATAAGTAGTATTTTTCTTGGTGCTTGTATCACAAAAGATATCCAGAATGGGAAAATGACGGAAAAAAGTGAAGCAAATACATTTGATTTCAGTCGCATTGAGGGTAAAAATTACTACCTATTGGAAGAAGGCTTGACTTGTCGTGCTAACGCACCTGGAAAACCGATATTAAAATCGTGGAAAAACCGCGTGGAGTTTAATAATGGTGAAATATTGATATGGGAAACGGTTTGTAATGATAATCCAACGCTAAAACAATTTGACACCAAAGATTTTGCCTTTTCCGATGATTTTTCGTTGTTGAAATATCAATCAGAGGAGTATACTTTTTATGCCGAACCTCCAAAACTCTGTCCTGAAGGGCAGTGGTGTCCTGTCAGCGAAAAGGAGCAGACAAATGAAAATCCTTAAAATTTATCTGTTCACAGTTGCTGTCGCTGCTATTTTTCATTCTTCTAGTTCTCTGTCGGTGGAAAAATCGGTGGAGAAATATAAAATATATGGTTTGTTTTCTAGCAAGTGGTCATCAAATACAATACCTGTTTGCTGGGAAAATCCTTCTTCTGCCAATGCAGAAGGCAGAAAATGGACAAGAGAAGCCATAAAAGAAACTTGGGAAGGTCATTCTAGCCTTGAGTTTATGGGTTGGTCTCAATGCCATAACAGAAGTATGGGTATTAGAATACTCATTGACGATGATGGCCCACATACTAAGGAGGGTTGGGAAGCCAGTTAGATGGGAGAAGGAATGGCATGGTGTTGAATTTTACTTTTAGCAACTGGAATAAAAGTTGGCTCTCTGGTAATTTGCGTGGCTCATAACAGACTGATTATAAAGTATAATTCGTGCAGTTTGTAAGCGGTTGATTTATATAGCATATATTTCTCGGTCTGAAATATCCAAAAATATCCGTTGAAACAGATGCCCAATATTAAGTATACCATAGCAACGTCGCTTGATGACCTTAATCTTATTGTTGAATCCTTCAACGAAGGAACGAAAATACCGAGCAACGAAATAATTAACTAGGACTGAAATATAAGAATCTAACTTCGATCTGAACTTATGAAAACATGTTAGGAACGAACGTTAACCCGAGCTACCCAGTTCTTTATCCTACGTTTGCCTCCACTTCTTTCAGTCTTTGTGTCAAAAATCTTTGTAAGATCATTGCGCAGTTTATAAGCGGTTTCTAAATTTGGTGAGTATCCAAATAGCAACTTTAACAACGCTTTGTCTTCTGCATCCAAGTCTCTCTCTTGCTTTCTTAAAACCCACATTGCTCCTTTTAATTGAGCGTATTCTTCCTGGGTTAATTCTTCTTTTAACCGTTTCATATCGATTACCCGCAGTGTGTCAAGTCCTTTCCTATACAGCTTGGCTACATGAAATCGATCAATCACGATTATTGGCAGTGAACCAAAAACCTCTTTTGCGGCATTTATGAATCCATCATACATGTCACAACAAACTGATTTTACTGTCTTTTTTAAATCATCAGGAATGGTTTCCAGAAAGTCTTGTCTTCTTTAGACGATCTTCCAATACTGCTAATAACGGCACACAACCATCTATATAGGCACTAATAATGGTCACAAAATCCTTGTGCCCCTTCTTTAACGAAATTTCATCCACACCGATTCGTTCCAGTTGTTTTATTTGCTTCCAATTAACTTCCGTTTTTATGTGCCGACGAACAATTCCCATTACAGCTTCATACCCTATTCCTTCTCGTAAGCTTACATCTTCGACTGTACCACCCATCAAACCTAACAGAATATGTTTCTCTTCTGTCCTTGTATTTGGACTATTTCGTTCATGCCATGCGACTTGCTGAGTTGTTGTTGGTTTTCCATAGCAATCCACACATTGGAATCTCGGCAATTTAACTATGAGATACGTTTCCCTGCCGAGAATAGGCAAATGTCTTATTCGTTTTTGTCTATCTTTCCCATGTGGTTTGGTAATCTGTCTTCCGCATTCATAACAAGTACATCCTTCCTGCGTGCTTTCTACGTAAATTTCATAATGACCCTCACGGTTAATTTTAACATTGATTATTTCTAAACCTTCTATGTTTAATTCAACTGGAATAAGTGTTGTTGTCATGATTGCTTCCTTTGTTTCTATTAGTCATAATGTGCTGTTGTTATTATATACTTGTGTAACGAAAATTACCAGAGAGCCGAAATGCCACCAAATTTTGATAGGATACTCTTGTTTCCTATTTTAAAGGTTTATGATAATGCAAATCAAAATATTATCACTCACTGTCAAAAATGGCGGTGCCTTGAAAGATGATGAACCAAAAACAAAACCAAGAGTAGAACATTTCGCAGATTACTAACCAGAACCGTCAAAGAAAAAATAGGCTTGCATACTGATATTTTATGGATTATCAAACAACGCATATTATCAGAGTCATAAAAAAGAAATAGCTATGTCAATCCTTAATCTAAAACCCACCCACAAAATCATCAAAACCTTCTATCAAGAAATCGCAACCCTGTCTGATTTAAAAATCAGCACCGAAGGTTCAGTCGCGCCGGCTTTTGCCAC
>JAOZMR010000321.1 GCA_029934215.1 Pontiellaceae bacterium
GCTTTTTGTCGCCAAAAACACGAGCAGAACGGATGCGAATTCCACCTTAAATTCGTTGGGTCGTGGTTTGATGTTGGGGGTAAGCGTAGGGATGTTGAATATGAAGTTTAAATGGGATGACGTCTGGGGTAAATATGAAGAGATTTTTTGATAGGGTTTTTGCTGTGGTGCTTCTGTTGGCTTTGTGTCCGCTGATGCTGACGGTTGCTTTGGTGGCGCGGATAAGGATGGGTTCTCCGGTTTTATTCCGTCAGCAACGTCCGGGGTATAAAGGGGATCCGTTTTTTGTTTATAAGTTTAGGACGATGACGGATGAATGCGGGATAGATGGAGATCTGCTTTCGGATGATCAGCGGCTTCCAAGATTTGGAAAATTTCTTCGAAAAACTAGTCTCGATGAATTGCCTCAGTTGATCAATGTGCTGAAGGGCGATCTCAGCTTTGTTGGACCTCGACCGCTGTTGATGGAATATCTTCCGCTTTATTCAGTTGAACAGATGCGGCGACATGATGTGACGCCAGGAATTACGGGTTGGGCGCAAGTTAATGGACGCAATGCTATTAGTTGGGATGAAAAATTCAAACTAGATCTTTGGTATGTAGATCATCGCTCGCTTACTATTGATCTTAAGGTTTTATGGATGACTGGTATGAAAATTTTCAAAAGAGATGGGGTTTCAGCCGAAGGGCATGTTACGATGCCACGGTTTACTGGAACTAATGAGGAGTGATATGAGTGATCGATTTGAAGAATGGAAGCCGCCGGAAATTGAGGACGGTGTGCCGACGAAATATAATTGGGTGGTTCAGAATAAGGATGGACTTACGTTGGGTCATCGCACGGATATCGGTGCGTTTTCTTATATCAATGCAAAAAATGGCGTAACGATTGAAGATGAGGTGCAGATCGGCTCGCACTGTTCTATTTATTCGGTTTCTACTATAGATGATAAGAACGCGCCCGTTGTGCTCAAGAAAAACTGTCGGATTGGTAGTCATTCTGTGGTGTTGCCTGGGGTGACTATTGGTGAGAATACAGTGGTTGGGGCTATGAGTTTTGTGAATAAGGATTTACCGGCAAATTCTGTTGCATATGGCGTTCCAGCACGCGTGGTTGGGGAATAGGGAAATGGGTTTTTAAGTAAGCTGTTTAGGTGCCGCAATCTGACCGCTTGTGTGATGAGGTTTTTATAGTTTTTGAATAACGAATGGACAGAAATGGATACGAATAAAAAAAGAATATTTTTATCGCCACCGCATATGAGCGGCAAAGAGCAGGAGTATGTCACTGAAGCGTTTTTGTCGAATTATATTGCGCCGATTGGACCAATGGTTGATGCATTTGAAAGGGAGTTTTCAGAATATACAGGCATTTCTCATTGCGTAGCTTTGTCCAGCGGAACCGCCGCGATGCATCTTGCTTTACGCCATCTGTTCTCTTCAGAATATGGATCTCAAACATCTTCGCCTCCCGTTGTTCTTGCTTCCACTTTGACGTTTATCGGTAGCGTTTCTTCTGCTGTGTTTATGGATGCGGAGTTGCGTTTTGTCGATTGTGATACGTTTTCGTGGAATATGGACGTTTCATTATTGAAGGAGGCTGTAGATGAGTGTCTTCGTGAGGGGCGGGAGATTGCCGCCGTGATTCCAACGGATCTTTATGGACAGTGTGCGGATTATGATGCCATTCGTGCTGTATGTGATCCGCATGGCATTCCGGTTGTGCTAGATGCGGCAGAAGCTATGGGGGCAGCGTATAAGGGGCGGCATGCTGGGTGCGGCGGTGCTGCTTCCATTTTCTCTTTTAATGGGAATAAGATTATCACGACCTCTGGTGGCGGTATGCTTGCTTCGGAGGACAAGGCTTTGATTGATCATGCTCGCAAACTGTCCACTCAGGCCCGCGAGAATTTTCCTCATTACGAACACACGGAGGTTGGTTATAATTACCGCATGAGCAATGTTGTTGCGGCGATTGGGCGAGGGCAACTTGAGGTGTTAGATGAGCGGGTTGCGCGTCGTCGCGAAATCTTTGACTTTTATCGGGATGATTTAAGTGGTTTGCCGGGTGTTTCGTTTATGCCGGAAGCGGAATACGGTCGTGCAAACCGATGGTTAACGGTGGTTGAGATTGATTCAGAGCAGGCGGGTGTGGATCGAGAAACGATTCGCCTCGCGCTGGAACAAGAAAACATTGAATCTCGTCCTCTTTGGAAGCCGATGCATCTGCAACCGGTTTTCAAAGGATGCAAGGTTTACGGTGGAACCCTCAGCGAGAGGCTGTTTGATCAGGGGCTTTGTTTGCCGTCTGGGACATCAATGTCAGGTGACGACCTGAGTCGTGTTTGCGGAAGTGTGAAGGCGGTCTTTGATGGGGTGATTTTATAAAGCTTTATCACGGGGTACGGTTTGTATGTCAGAACCTCGATTGGTGTCCTTTACGCCCCCAACATCAAACCACGACCCAGCGAATTTAAGGTGGAATTCGCATCCGTTCTGCT
The DNA here is from genome assembly GCA_029934215.1 of Pontiellaceae bacterium. Classification (GTDB taxonomy): domain Bacteria; phylum Verrucomicrobiota; class Kiritimatiellia; order Kiritimatiellales; family Tichowtungiaceae; genus Tichowtungia. Next base: position 2,502 of record JAOZMR010000321.1, read on the forward strand.
CGTGTTTTTGGCGATAATTAAGATTTCCCACACCCGCTACGCTAGAGGAAGTCAGAGGAACAGCCGAGGGGAGAGTTCCGAACCTTGGAAAACAGAAGATGTTTCATAAAACGTAGACGAGCGCTTCTAGCCTCGTTCTTTGGGTGAATTGAGCAGGGCAAACGCATCTAAACCCCAAGAATGCTTTTTAAGTATTTTTATTCCATCCCGCCATTAAGCGTTTACGTCGAATGCTCAAAGAGGGTTTTGCTTTATCCTTCTTCAATAGGTTTAGCGCTAAACGCCTGAGGCTTGCCATGTTTTCGGCAGCGTGGCCGCTT
>JAOZMR010000078.1 GCA_029934215.1 Pontiellaceae bacterium
CGACCCAAAGGAAGCGGCAATGATGGGACGTAAATCTCCATGTGTTTGCAGCTTTAAGGTCAAAGTGGCTACATTCATATTGCGAGGCGAAACCTGAAAACGGGCGTTTTGTATGGGGGCTGGTCCAGCCATCCAGGCCAGAGGCAGGATGCCTCTTCTACGTTTTTCCAATGTTTGGAATGTGCGAAATCTGTTCAGGTATCGAATGTAGAGCGAGCGAGATGCTCGCTCAATCGTAGAAGCGGCATCTTGCCGCTTGTTTTTTTTGCGCAAATAAGATTTTCGCTTGTTGACAAAATGTTGTTCTGCGCTTAGTTTGTGGCGCGAAATAGGAGCATGGAGTTTTGACGGGATTACAGGTTTGTTAGGTTTTTTGTTTGTCTAATATGAAATCTGTTGGAGATGTGGTGTGTATGACTGAGTTGAAAATGTACTGTGCTGATGACGTGAGCGAGACCGTGGAGGTGCCAAAATGCGATCCGGTTGAACGTGGTTTTGCTGTAGATTCGCTGGAGTCAATGCGTAAGCGTTTGTTGGATTTGACGGGTCGGAATCGGTTGCTGAATTTTCACCACGGGCGCGGTGGGCATGTTCGTGTTGTTGATGAGTTTCCAGATCAATTGCATCTGTTTTTGCTGAATGAAAAGCCAATGGTTTTTAAGCCGTTCCCGGAACTTTCTCTGAAGGAGTTGGTTGAGTTTGGCTATGTTTCTGTTGATGCTGATGGTGAGGTGACGGAGCTGAAACCGCGTCCGTCTGATTCTGAATGGGCAAAACAGCTTGGGCTTAAAAATGGATACGATTTGCTCGCGTCTGGTTGTTCCAATGTTGGGAAAAATAAACCGAATCAGATTCAAACGTTACTTCCGGCGTCGATTTTGGAATCTCGTTTGCGTGGTATTCATAATAAGGCAAGAACTGCGATCGAGGAGTCTGGGACTAATATCCTTTTTTTGGCGTTTGGTTTTCTTGAGTGGTATGACGGTCCGATTTCGGAAAAGGAGCATATTGCTCCTCTTTATTTGGTGCCGGTTCAGCTCGAACGCGGTAGTTTGGATCGCAAGTCTGGTACGTATAATTATTCTTTGTCGTATACGGGTGAGGATCTTTTGCCAAATCTTTCGTTGCGGGAAAAGTTGAAGCAGGATTTTGGGTTGGCGCTCCCTGATCTGGATGATGCGGTTTCTCCTGAGGAGTATTTCGGCGAAGTGGAAAGAACGATTATTTCGAGTAATCCTCGGTGGAAAATCCGCCGGTATTGCACGCTTTCGTTGTTTCATTTTGGGAAGTTGTTGATGTATCTTGATCTCGATCCAGAGCGTTGGCCGAATCAAAGTATTGTTTCGCATAAGCTTGTTAGAAAGTTTTTTGCAACATCTCGCGATGGTGATGATGTGGATTCTGATTTTTCGGATTCTCCGTTTAGTGAGGAGCGCGATGTTGATTCCACGGAGAAGGTTCATGTGAAGTATCCTCTTATTGATGACGCAGATAGTTCTCAGCATTCTGCGTTGATGGATGCGCTGGATGGGAAGAATCTTGTGATTGAAGGACCGCCTGGGACTGGTAAGTCTCAAACGATTACGAATTTGATCGCGGCGGCAATGACGGAGGGTAAAAAGGTTCTTTTTGTCGCGGATAAGTTGGCGGCGCTTGAGGTGGTTAAGTCTCGGCTGGATCGAGCTGGGTTGGGTGAGTTTTGCCTGGAGCTGCACAGTCATAAAACACAAAAGCGGCAGGTTTTGGACGATCTCGCAGCGCGTTTGGCGAGTTCGTACCGAAATCCCGCTGGGCTTAATGCGGATATTGCGCGTTATGAGGAGCTCAAGGAAAAACTTTGCCGGTATGCCGAGTTGATTAATTCTCCGTGGAAAAATACGGAGAAAACCTGTCATGAGATTTTAATGAAGGCGACGCGTTATCGCTCTCAGTTTGAGGTTCCGCCAGCTCAGCTTCATCCGGATGGGATTTCCGGAGAGTCGTTTACCCCTGAAAAGCAACGAACCATTCAAGATGATTTCCGGAGCTACCGAGAGATGTGCGAAGTGGTTGGTGGGCAGGCGGGCGATGGCGAAAGCTTGCTTTCGCATCCTTGGTTTGGTGTTGGGAATCCGGAGCTGAATGCTGTTGAAACAGCGCAGATATGTGATCCTTTGCGATGTTGGCAAGAGAGTCTCGGGGAGATGCGGGGCGAGGTGGAGAAGCTCGCTGTGTTTCTGCGTATTCCGTCGGTGGGATTAACGCAAGCGGCTTATGATCTGTTGATTGCGGATGTTGATGGATTGCCAACATTACAAGGGAATGAAGATTTCGAGGCGCTCGTGTTGTTGGATGAAGAGTCGGTTGATGCGCTTGAGCTGACGTTTTTGTTGTTTAAAAAAATCCAAGAGAATTTTGCTGGGTTGACGGAGCATGTGGAAAAAAGCGTCTTGGAGAATCCTTTGCATTTGGGCTCTATTCGAGCGGCTTGTAAGCGGATTCAAGAAACTGGTATATCCAAGGAGTTGCCTCTTTCGACGTTTACGGATTCGGCAGGAGTTGCGAGTTTGTTGCAGAAGAAGTATATGCATTTCTCTGTTTTGGTTGATGATCTCGTCGGAGTTGTTGGTTCTTCGGTGGGGCTAAATTTGACGACAACCCAAAAGGATTTGGGGTCGTTGCGTCTCTTTTTGGAGACGATCTGTCGTCTGCCGGAGAGTCTCTGGGAGTGTCGTGATGATGTTTTTAAGGAAAAGGAAACCGAGACTCTGCTGGATGAGTTGCAGGGCGCGCTTGATGGGCTGCGTCCGCAGTATGCTGCGTTAGCGGAGATTTATAATTTGAATGCGCTTCCGTCGTTGGACTGTTTGCAGGATTTGGAACAGAATTTTAAGCTGTCGTTTTTTGGAAGGTTAAGCGTTGGGTGGTGGAAACGCCGGAAGGTGTTGCGGCGTTTTGCTAAACATAAAAAGGTGAAGGTTAAAACGTTGGGTTGTTCGGTTGAAAGTTTGATCGACTATCTCGCTGAAAAGAAATGTTTCGATCAAGATAAACGTTTTGCGAGAGCCTTTCCGAAGCTGTTCGATGGGCTGGATACTCGGATGGATGATCTGCGGGCTCTTCAGTCTTGGTATTGGTCTGTTTGGATGTCGTACGGACGAACACTGGGTGCGAGTGTTGCTCTTGGTGATGTTATTTTGTCGATGGAGTCTAGCGTTGCCTCTGATGTTCAGTCTCTGGCGAAAAGCGACCTGCTGCCGCTGATTGAAGCGTTTCAGACCGGGATTGAGGTTCTGTCCTGTCGTTTCCCTTGTCTTCCTTCGTTGAAGTCCGAATCTACAGCTCTGAAGGAAATGTTTTTAGACGTGGAGAAAATTTCGCAGTATTGTTTGGACCCATTTCGGACTGTGTTTAAAACGGGCGATATTTCTATAGAAAAAACACTGGAAGTTGTTTCTGATCTGGAGTGCCTTGAACGTGATGTCGGTGACTGGGATGATGGACGGGTTGTCCGCGAGATTTTTTCTGACAGGTTGCTTTTTACGATTGGCGCGAACTCTGATTCTCTGCTTTCTGTCGCTGACAATACGTTGCGTTTGGCAAAGCATTTAAACAATAGTTCTAACGTAAAGGTTTTTGGTTGTGCTGTTCGAGAAAATATATCCAGTAAGGAACGGTATGCGACGTTAGATGAGTTTTCTGTGGAGTTGAATAAAACCAGCGCGGCAATCGAGAAAAAATGTCTGGAATTCAAGAATGCAGTGGATTTAGATTTCAAGGCTTGGACTCTCGTGTGCGGTGGAGGTTTGGATGCGTTGATTGATCGTAATGAGCTTGCGCTTTCGAATCCGGGAGAGTTAGCCGGGTTGCTGGATTATCTTCGGCTAAAAGGGAGGTTTGTTCAGGCAGGGTTTGCTGCGTTGATTCACCATGTGGAAGGCGGGGGAATCCATCCAGAAAAAGTTGAAGATGCCCTTTCTTTAGGGATATACGATTGCCTTGCAAGTGAGATTCTCAAGGAAAACAAGGAATTAGAGATGTTTTCTGGGTACGATCAAAACGCCATACGCAAACGGTTTTGTGAGTATGATGAGAAGCTGAAAAAGCTACAGTGTAGAAAAATTGCCTGGAAGATTTCACGCAAAAAACCGCCGCGCGGTATTTCTGTTGGACGCGTTTCTGAATATACCGATCTGGCGTTGATTCACCGAGAATGCGAAAAAAAGAGACGCCACATACCTTTGCGGCAACTTGTGCGGCGAGCTGGCGATGCGCTCGTTGCCCTAAAACCTTGTTTTATGATGGGGCCCATGTCTGTCGCCCAATATCTCAAACCAGGGGAACTGGAGTTTGATCTTGTTGTGATGGATGAGGCGTCTCAGGTGAAACCGCAAGATGCTTTGGGCATGATCGCGAGAGGCCGTCAACTTGTTGTGGTTGGAGACCCAAAACAGTTGCCGCCAACCAGTTTCTTTGATCGTGCGGTGAATGAGGACGAAGAACACGAAAATATGTCAATTGAAGAATCTGAAAGCATCCTTGATGCAGCGTTGCCTATGTTTGATGCGCGGAGGTTGCGTTGGCACTACAGATCTCGGCATGAGAGTCTTATTGCTTTTTCTAATCATAATTTTTATGACGGAAACCTGATTGTTTTTCCGTCGCCGCATAGTGAGTCCGCCGAGTTTGGGGTCAAGCTGACGCATGTTGAAGATGGCTGTTTTGTGAGTCGACGAAATGTTGTGGAGGCAGAAACAATCGCAAAAGCTGTGATCGATCATTTAATACAACGGCCCTACGAGTCAATCGGTGTGGTTGCGATGAGCTCGGAACAACGCGATCAAATTGATCGATCCGTGGAAGAACTCTGCAAGCAAGATCCGTTGGCAAGGGTTTCGATTGATAAAAACAGTGTTGCTGAAGAACCCCTCTTTATCAAAAATCTGGAAAATGTTCAGGGAGATGAGCGCGACGTGATCTTCATTTCCTGCACCTACGGTCCACCCGAACCGGGTGCTCGTGTTTTTCAACGGTTCGGTCCGATCAACTCTGATGTCGGCTGGCGCCGTTTAAATGTGCTTTTTACACGATCTAAAAAACGCATGCATGTTTTCGCCTCCATGGAGGCGGATGATATTGTCACGAGGGAGCGTTCTAGTCGTGGAGTTGTGGCGTTCAAAAACTTTTTATCGTATGTGAGGAGCGGATGTATTTATCAACCGGAACATACAGGAGCCGCTCCAGACAGTGATTTCGAGATCGATGTTATGGAGAGGTTGATGCGTGAGGGGTTTGAGTGTGAGCCGCAGGTCGGAGTAGCCGGATTCTTTATCGATCTCGCGGTAAAAGACCCCAATCGACCTGGGCGTTATTTGATGGGGATCGAGTGCGATGGTGCAAGTTACCACTCTGCGAAATCAGCTCGAGACCGAGATCGTCTTCGTCAAGAAATACTGGAACGACTTGGGTGGACAATTCGTCGTATATGGTCAACCGATTGGTTTAAAAATCCCGATGTCGTTTTAAAACCCATCGTGCGCGAGTTGCATAAACTCAAAACAACCGAGGAATAAAAAACATGAATAACGGAATTCTTAGAGTAAAGGATGTGCATAAGTCATATCATATCGGACGGCGAGCGGTAAAAGTGCTTCACGGCGTATCGCTGAGCGTCCAGCACGGTGAAACCTTGTCGATTATGGGCGCGAGCGGATCAGGGAAGAGCACGCTGCTGCATATTCTCGGCGGGCTCGATAAACCAGATTCGGGCGATGTCTTTTTCGAGGAGAAGAGCCTGGTGAAGATGAAGCCCGCGAAACAAGCCGCGTTTCGTGCCCATCGGTGCGGTTTCATTTTCCAGAGCTATCATCTGCTTCCAGAGCTCGATGTTCTTCAAAATGTGATGCTTCCGTCGATGACCGTGCGTTGTAAAGATGTGAGGGCGCGTGCCGAGCATTTGCTGGAACAGGTGGGGCTGGCGGGTCGGATGGATCATCGTCCAATGGAGCTTTCTGGCGGCGAACAGCAGCGTGTGGCGATGGCTCGGGCGTTGATGAATGATCCCGAACTCATTCTTGCGGACGAGCCGACGGGCAATCTTGACTCACACACTGGAAAAAACGTGTTGCATAATCTTTTTGATTTAGCACAATCGGAAGAGCGTACATTAATTTTGGTAACGCATAACGAGGCAGTGGCGCAGAGTTGCAGTCGTGAGCTGGTTTTGAAGGATGGTAAGCTAGAGGAGTGATATAACATGAAGATTTATTTAAATGGTGATTTGGTGGAAGAGCAGGATGCGAAGATTTCGGTCTTTGATCACGGTTTGCTTTACGGGGACGGTGTTTTCGAGGGCACTCGTATTTATAATGGACGTGTCGCGTTTCTCGACGAACATGTGGATCGATTGTTTGAATCGGCGAAGGTGCTTGATCTAACGATTGGAATGACTAAAGAGGAAATTAAAGACGCGACGATTGAAACGTGTAAAGCGAATGGGCTGAAGGATGGATATATTCGTCATTTAGTGACCCGCGGTATCGGCACATTGGGGCTCAATCCGTATCTTTGCAAACAAGCATCGGTCATCATTATTGCAGCAGACATTCAGCTCTATCCGGCAGAGCTCTACGAAAATGGGCTGAAAATCATTACAGCCGGCACCATTCGCAATCTGCCAGAGGCACTGAACCCGCGCGTGAAAAGCTTGAACTACCTCAACAACGTCATGGCGAAGATCGAAGCGATCAATGCAGGCGTGATGGAGTGTCTGATGCTCAATTCGCAGGGCTATGTTGCAGAGGCCTCAGGCGATAACGTTTTTGTCGTCAAAGGAAACAAACTCATCACTCCGCCATCCTGGTGCGGCGGGTTGGAAGGAATCACCCGAAACAAGGTGATGGAACTCGCCGCTAATATCGGGCTAGAGGTTTCCGAAACCGTCATGACCCGCTACGAAATATGGACCGCCGACGAGGTTTTTCTAACAGGAACAGCCGCAGAAGTCATTTCAGTGATTGAACTCGACAAACGTATTATCGGCGACGGTAAGCCGGGTGAAATCACGAAAAAATTGATCGAAGCCTACCGCCAATTTGTGAACAACAATGGTGTTGAGATTTAAGCGGATTCTTCATCAAACTCACCCCGCACCCCAACCCCCATCCCCAAAAAAAATCATGAAATGCGATCTTTGTGAACAAGAAGCAGTCGTCCATATGACGCAAGTCGTCGACGGAGAGATGAAAGAATTTCATCTCTGCGAAGAACATGCGCAGAAACAAGGGCTCGACTTCGATAGCCCCATGTCTATCACCGACATGTTAATGGGGTTCGGGCAGCAGGCGAAACAGAGTGTCGCCCGCGACTTAACCCTAGCCTGTCCATCGTGCGGCATGGCCCGCGACGAATTCAGCAAGAGCGGACGACTTGGCTGTCCCGACTGCTATAAAACCTTCATGGCCGAACTTGCGGCGGCAATAAAAGGAATGCACCACAGCTCGCAACATACGGGCAAAATACCTGGACGAGAAGGAACGAAAACACGCACAAAGTCGAAGATTGCCAGATGGCAGAAAGACCTCAATACCGCCGTAGCCCGCGAGGACTACGAACAAGCCGCAAAAATCCGCGACGAAATTAAAGCATTTAAAGAAACCGAGAGCTCGAAAGGCGGTGCATCATGACACTCAACGATCTATTAGAACGTCATGGCGGATGGATGGAATCGGGCCCCTCCGAAGGCCCCGTCATCAGCAGTCGGATTCGCCTTGCACGCAATCTGCGAGGAACCACATTCCCAGGATGGGCATCCACAGAAGTGCGCAATCGCGTATGGAGCGACATCGTTCTTGCATTCGACTCCATCGAAAAGAACGAACCCTTTTTGAGGTGGCGGATGGAAGAGCTTGCCCCGCTCGACCGCGAACTACTCTTCGAACGTCATCTAATTAGCGGAGAACTTGCCGAGCAGAAAGATGGGTCTGGTGTATTCATAAGCGAAGACGAACGCCGCTCCGTAATGGTAAACGAAGAAGACCACATCCGCCTACAATCCCTACAACCCGGTCTTGATCTGCAAAATGCATTAACATCAGCAGAAGCACTCGACGACGCACTTGAGCACAATCTATCGTACGCATTTTCCAGCAAACTGGGTTACCTGACTGCTTGTCCGTCCAATCTCGGCACCGGAATGCGTGCAAGCGTTATGCTACACTTGCCTGGTCTTTGTCTCACCGATGAGATCAAACCAGTCATCAACGCTGTTTCCAAAATAGGACTCGCCGTACGCGGGCTTTGGGGAGAAGGCTCAGAAGCCGCTGGGCACATGTTCCAGATATCCAACCAAATCACATTAGGAAAAACCGAAAAAGAAATCATCGAACACCTCGAACAAATTGTCCTGGAAGTGATCGACCACGAAAAAAACGCCCGCCTACGTCTCATGGACGAGCAAGAAATCAAAGTACACGACCATATAGGACGCGCCTACGGTATTCTTGCGAACGCGATGCTCATGACCTCAGGCGAAGCGCTGGATCTTCTTTCAGCCATTCGCATGGGAATCGATCTTGGACATCTTTCAAATATCAAGCGGCACGACATCGACAAACTATTCATTCGAACCCATCCAGCGCACCTGCAGAGATGGTCGGGAGGAGCCCTAAACTCGGAAGCGCGCGACAAAAAACGAGCGCAGCTCATTCGCCACTTCTTGAGGTAAATCTACTTTCGCTTCCTGGACAGGTTTCGCGTGTTCCAATGGTTGGAAAAACGTAGAAGAGGCATCCTGCCTCTGGTCTGGATGGCTGCAGATGGCTACTTTGCCCCATTTTAACCCACCCTCTCCAACGATGGTTTTTTGTGTGTGAAGCAGGCGGATATGATTCGTTCTATGAATGGTACTAAACGATCTAAAATTGAGGGTGCGGTAGAAGAATGTCTCCTCCCGTGGTTCGCGAAAAATGCTCGCGAACTGCCGTGGCGAAAAAATCGCACACCGTACCGCGTCTGGGTTTCCGAGATTATGCTTCAACAGACCCGCGTCGGCACGGTCATCGACTATTATCGCCGCTGGATGAAATCCTTTCCATCATGGCGTTCACTCGCCCGTGCGCCGCAGTCCGATGTGCTAAAAGCGTGGGAGGGCCTCGGCTACTATTCTCGCGCTCGGAATCTCCACGCCTCCGCTAAAATCGTCTGCGATGATTTTAATCTTGTTTTTTCCAGTGATTGGAGAAACAGAGCGGAAAATTTCCAAGGATTGGAAACGTTCCTTTGCAGTTTTCCAGGGATTGGAAAGTACACCGCAGCTGCGATTGCGAGTTTGGCATTCAACGAAGACGCGGCGGTGGTCGATGGAAATGTGATCCGTGTTTTGAGCCGCTTATTCGCCTTTGGCGGCGACGGTAAATCGACGGCTGGCAAAAAGAAAATTCAGGCTTTTGCGGATGACCTATTGGTGAAAGGCCGCTCTGGTGAATTCAATGAAGCGATGATGGAGTTAGGCGCGCTTATCTGCCTTCCGAGAAATCCGAACTGTGCGGACTGCCCGATGCAGAAGGTCTGCACCGCATTTGCAAAAGGGGCGGTTGAAAAATATCCAAAGCTGAAGAAAAAGAAAAAAGTGCCACACATCATCGTCGGCGCAGCGGTTACTGTGAACTGTAAAGGCGAGGTTTTGGTCGCCCAGCGTAAACAAAACGATATGCTTGGTGGACTTTGGGAGTTTCCGGGCGGAAAACTCGAACCGCACGAAACCATCGAAGAGTGCATCGCCCGCGAGCTGAAAGAAGAACTGGGTATTACTGTGGAGGTTGGCGAATTTCTCATGACCGTCAAGCACGCCTACAGCCACTTCACGATGACCATGCGTGTTTACTTCACCAAAATCATTTCTGGGCGCCCCCGTCCAATCGACTGTGCCGATTACAGATGGGTCGCGGTTCCGGACCTTGGAACCTTCGCCTATTCAAAAGCCGACCTTCGCGTGGTTGAGTGCTTGCAAAAGTAGCGCGAGGGGGAGGGCATTTCCGATTGTTGATTTCCGATTGCCGATTGAAAGAGAAGGGTCCAAACCTTGGAAGTCCAACTCTCCAAAAATCGGCAATCGACAATCGACAATCGGCAATGCCCTTGGATGCCCAACTCTCCAAAAATCGGCAATCGGCAATCAAAAATCGGCAATGCCCTTCAGCCTTCATACAAAACGCCCATTTCAGAGAGTTGCCTCGCAAGTTGAATGACGCCAGTTCAATTCATTTTCTCTGACTTCCTCCGAAGTTCCTCTAGCGCAGCGGTTGTGAAAAAAATGATAAGAATCGGTGCGTGGGATTGGTGTAGAAGAATTTTTCACAAACACTTCGTTAGAGGAGTAGAGAGGAACTTCGGAGGGGGAGAGGAGATGAATATCGAATATCGAACAAGGAATTTCGAATTTCGAAGTGAGAGGCATTTTCAATGACCCAGCCCTCATACAAACCGCCCATTTCATAGACTTGCCTCGCAAGTTGAATGA
>JAOZMR010000079.1 GCA_029934215.1 Pontiellaceae bacterium
ATCTATCCACGAGAAAAAGCCTCTAAAAAACGCACATTCGTGAAGAGCCTAAAATCCCGTCCGAAGTGAAAAAATGGGATTGATTTCCGATCAGAAATCGCTCAATCGACACATATCTCAAAAAGAACACCGGCCAGTAATCGTTTTTTTCAAACAGGTTTCGGTGATAAAAACACACTTTGAAAAGAGTGGTAAAATTACGGTACCAATACCTTTCACGCTCCTTGTTTACTTTTTCTACATAAGCAGGGTATGCAAGCGTATGCTCCTCCGTAAGATCCTGTAAATTCCCAGCCAAAAAGGTCACACACGTCCCGACCGCATCTGAAATACGTGTTTTTAAACCTACCATGGTCTCACAACAACGATCGTAATCAGACTCGGATGTCGAAACAATTTTGGTGGATATTTTTTTTCAAAAACCTTATCAATATTTACCTTTTCAAAACAGTTAAACAAGTTTAACTTTATTGGTTTGTAGAAATTATGTTTTTAGTAAGTTCTTTTCGGTCCCATTTTAGGACGTCATCGAGGTTCCAAGCATTGGAAATTTCGAATTCACTTGATTTTGTGCGACGTAGTTCTGAGAGACAAGCACCGCATCCGAGGCGCTTGCCGAGGTCGTGGGCGATGGTGCGAACGTAGGTTCCTTTTGTACACATGACTTCGAAGGTGGCACGCGGTGCGGAGAAGTCGTGTAGTGCAAATTTGTAGATGTGTATAAAGCGCGGGTCTCGTTCGATTTCTTGCCCTTTGCGGGCGAGCTTGTAGAGGGCGACACCGTTCTTTTTTATGGCGGAGACCATGGGTGGCATTTGCATTTGGTCGCCTATAACGGATTTCATTTCTTTGCGTACTTGTTCTTCTGTAATGTCGCTCGCATCTTTTTCGGCGACGGTTTCGCCGTCGGTGTCCTGCGAGTCAGTTTCGACGCCAAAGAGGATTTCACCTTCATAGGTTTTATCGCCGCCCATGATTTTTGCAGAGATTTTTGTGCCGCGCCCGATCAATATTGTAATAAGCCCCGTTGCGTTTGGATCGAGGGTTCCTCCATGGCCTACTTTGTTGAGGTTGAATGCGTTACGTATTTTTGCGACGATGTCGTGCGAGGTCCATTCTTTGGGTTTATCAATCAGTAAAATGCCGTCAGGGTCGGCTTGATGTGGGTTGCGTTTTTTCATAATGTAGAATTTCTTGTTCGCGGGTCTACCGTTCATCATCCCCTGGAATATCGAGTTGAGAGAGTATACCGAGAACGCGGTCTCCACCCTCGATCGAGGTGTCGAGTTTGAAGTGGAGGCGCGGGGTATATTTCAAGATGACGTGTTGACTCATGCGTGCTTGTATCTCTTTGCGATGTTTATTCAGGAAGCGTATCATTTTGACGCGCTCCTCTTCATGATCGAATATGGAGATGTGTACCTTGGCTTCGCGAAGGTCGGGGGTGGTTTCAACGCGGGTGACGGTGATGGCGCTGGTGTCGAACCGATCGCCCGTAAACAGATGAAGAATGTCCGAAGCGATCTCTCGCTTCAACAGCTCGTTAACTCGTATAATGCGTGCACTTGACATAGTTTTCCAATCGTTCAAGAAGGTAATGTATTCGTTTACGTCACCCGGATCGGCATCAATACGTAAAGGAATGGGCCGTTGATTTTTATGACGCCGGGGCTTAATTCGTCCGATAGCTCAAAAAAGATTTCGTCGGAGTCCAACTGACGAAGGGGAGCCATCAGAAAGGCTGGATTAAATGCGATGGATATTTCTGCGCCTTCGTGTTTAATCGGAATGGTTTCGCGAGCCTCTCCGATTTCTGGGCTGTTTGTAACGAGTTCTAGTTTGTTGAGTCCGAATGTTAAGTGAACGGAAGCCGTTTGGTCGTCAATGAGAAGTGCCACGCGGCGAGCTGCAAGTAGAAGCGTTTCCCGGTCAATTGCAATACGCTCTTCGCAACGAGCCGGAATGACCTGTTTGAAGTTTGGATATACCCCTTCAAGCAGTTTGGAAACAATCAATATCCGATCAAAATCGAATGCAATCTGTGTCTCCGAAACACGAATCGTAAGCCATCCCTCATCGCCGAGAGTTTTAATCAGTTCGGCGCTTGTTTTGGTTGGAACCACCAGATCTGCCTGGGCTTCCTCAGGAAAATCCATCTCCTGCTCAACGAGCGCTAAACGCCGTCCGTCGGTTGCAACGATTGTTAGTTTTTCTTCTTTAAAACTTAAGAGTACGCCATTGAGAACCATACGGGTTTCGTCGGTCGAACTTGCATACGAGACTTTCTGAAGCATCTCTTTGAAATTTTTCTGTTCGATGCTGTAAACAGCACTTTCTTCAAACTCTGGGAGAGGCGGGAAATCACCTTCCGGTAAACCAACCAGTTTAAAAAAGGAGGGGCCACTGCGAATTGTGGCGACGTCTTTTTCGTCGACGTCAATTTCCACGATTCCATCTGGGAGTTCGCGACAAATACTGAAGAAACGACGGGCAGGCAGTGTGGTTCCTCCTGCATCTGCAACATCGGCGGGTGCGCTTGTTTTCACGCATACATCTATGTCGGTTGTGGTAAGAGAAATAGAATCACCATCCGCCTTAAGAAGAACATTAGAAAGGATGGGTTGAATGTTTCGTTGTCCAACGATAGATTGGACGTTTTGCAATGCCTCAAGCATGGCAGATTTTTCGATTGAGAGTTTCATTAACAGGTCTCCTAGATAGATAGATAGATAATTTATTTAAATCGTATTATTATTAGTACTGTAAATAAGTCGTATAGTCAGCCTTATTTTTAACCTAAACTCATGTAAACAACATACTTAGGTCTTGTGGGTATCTCTGTTGAGTATTGTTCATAAAATCGGCTCATTTTCAGTAACTCAATGTTGTTTATTTTGTGCGCAGGTTATCGACAGGAATTTCCACAGGTTATTTAAAGGTCGTTTTGGGTTTTTTTAGCTTGGTGTTCAATCCGTTGACGCAGTAGAGAAATGGTTTGGCGTAGCTTTAAATCTTCCATTTGCCGCTTATCGACGGCTTGGCAGGCGTGAACAATGGTTGCGTGGTTTCGGCTGAATGCTTCTCCAATGACCGGAAAGGATTGGTTGGTCATTGTACGGGATAGGTACATGGCCACCTGGCGCGGCCAGGCGATGTTTTTAGGGCGTCTAGGACCCACGATATCACTGACGCGGATGTCAAAATGCTCCGCCACGATTTTTTGAATTCCATCAACACTAACCGAGTGTTTCTTTTCTTGATCCAGCGTATCGCGGAGGAGGTGTTCTAGTTTTGCGCGATCCATCTCCTGCCCTGTCAACGAGATGTAAGAGGCGACCCGGATTAGCGCGCCTTCGAGTCGGCGGATATTTGATGAGATTCGTTCCGCTATATAGAAAAGGAGGCTTGGATCAATAGACAGGTTGAGCTGATCGCATTTTTTACGAAGGATCGCCACACGGGTTTCCATATCGGGGCTTTCGAGTTCAACTACGAGGCCGTATTCAAATCGAGAAACGAGTCGTGCTTCAAGCCCAGATAATTCACCGGCTGGACGGTCGGAGGTCATCACAATCTGTTTGTGATTTTCGAATATCGCATTAAACGTGTGAAAAAATTCCTCCTGAAGGCGGTCTTTACCGGCAAGAAAATGTATATCATCGATGAGCAATGCATCGACTGTCCGGTATTTTTTACGGAACTTAGCCAACGAATTCGTCTGAAGCGCTTCGATATATTCATTTAAAAATGCCTCACTCGTTGTGTAGCAGACTTTTTTCCGCGTCTTTTTTGAAAGGATAAAATCGCCGATCGACTGCATTAGGTGGGTTTTGCCTAACCCAACTTCTCCGTAAATGAAGAGAGGATTATATGCCCGCGAAGGTGCTTGAGCAGACGCTAAAGCTGCGGCGTGAGCAAATTGGTTTGCTGGACCAACCACAAACGAATCGAATGTGTAGTTTTTGTTCAGGTTGGTTTTCACTTCTTTTGGGCGTTTCGGCGAAGCGAATGGACGTGGTTTTTCTTTTGTAACAAACTCCACAGGAGAATCAGAAACCAAGTTGTAATCCACCATCAATTCGATTTCAAAAGTCCGACCAGAAACAATCGATAGCGCCTTCTTTATGAGTGGAATATAGTTCTCGACAAGCCAGCTTTGATAGAAATCGTTCCCAACAACAAGGATCGCTTTATCCTCTTTAATGCTTCGACAATGGATCACCGCGATCCATTTATCGAATATCTCTTGAGATAGCGTTTCCTTTAGATGTCGAACCGCTTCATCCCAAAGTGTATTTTTCTGTTTGTTCATTTAATCCTAAATCTACAGTATAAAAACCATTAACAATTTTATAGAGGTTAAAAACAGGTTATCAACAACCACGTAAACCCCTTCGCATTCGCGACAAAAGGAAGTTAATGGATTGAGGCATACCTCGACAAGATGAAATATGAAAGCGACGCAAAAAAAGCACTCAAACACAACATGTGGTGGTAGGTGATTTAAAAAAGCACAAAATAAAGTATCAAAAGCGGTTACAAATAACTCACGAAAAAAATTAAATTAGCATAAAATTTTTCTAAATAGAACGTTAACAAAAATGAAAAAAAAACGAACTCCACTCCTACTTATCCAAAGCTCTGAAACAGTTGCAGATTTACAATATATTTGCGGAACCCAACTCCCTGAAATAGCGACACTTATCCAAACGGGGCAATCATCAACTCTCATCGTTTCTGAGATGGAAACCTCCCGAATGAGTCGAACCGTTGGCGAAAACATCACCGTTGTACACCCGAAAAAAATGGGTTCAACATGGGAAAAAGGGCCTGCCGACTGGGTTTCAAAAATCATTTCCGAAAAAAATATCCGCGTCACCCCAGATTTCCCGATTGGACTATTCGAGAAGCTCAAGAAGAGAGGCTACAATCTAACGGTCGATACCGATGATGTTTGTCCGGAGCGCGAAATAAAAACAGAAGCCGAGATTCGAGCCATTCAACAATCCCAACGCGCCGCCGTTGCTGCGATGAGATCAGTCCTATCGCAGATCGCCTCTGCAACCATCGGGCGCGATCAAACCCTTCGAATTGGGAAAAAACAACTCACTTCCGAAAAGGTTCGCGCAACCATTGGTTACACCCTGCTCGATCACGAATGTATTGCCGAGGAAACCATTGTCTCTTGCGGCATCATGTCCGCCGATCCGCACGAACGCGGCGAAGGACCGCTTCGCGCAAACGAGCCCATCGTTATCGACATTTTTCCAAGGTCTGGAAAAACCGGCTACTGGGGTGACATCACCCGAACCGTCTGCCGGGGCGCTGCGCCCGTCGCACTCAAGAAACAGTACAAAGCCGTAAAAGCCGCGCAAGTTGCCGCACTCAAGGCAGTGAGAGCTGGAGCTTGGACACATGAGATTCATGCCTGTGCCGTCACGGAGCTCGACACCCACGGGTTTGAAACCAAAACCATAAACGACACCCCGCAAGGATATATTCATGGAACCGGACACGGAGTCGGATTAGAAATCCACGAAGCACCGCGCGTTTCATCAACGAATAAGCAGGAATTGCACGCAGGTAATATCATCACCATCGAGCCAGGTCTGTACTACCCGAACATCGGTGGCGTCCGCATCGAAGACACCATCCTGGTCACCCAAGACGGATACAAAATGCTTGCTCCCTGCGTTAAACGGTTGGAGATCTAAAAAAGCTACCAAAAACTCCGTGGCCTTACAGCTTGCTCGCGCTACATCTGTTTGATACAAAATTGTCTCTTTTGGTAGAGAGAAGTCGAAATTGAAATCCCATGGAGTTGCATAATGACCCGAAGTGAAAAAGAGCTCGATATATTGTATCAGATTTCCCAGACAGCGGCTACGCGTCCGCATACGATACACGAATTGATGGCAGAGGTTTTGGATATCATGGAGACCGAGCTTGCAGCATCTCGCGGAACCCTGACGTTGCTGAAACCGGATACCGACACGTTTGTGATAGAGGCATCGCGCGGGCTTTCTGAAGAAGAAAAACGTCTTGGGCAATATAAGCTTGGCGAGGGCATCACGGGACGAGTGGCGCAAACAGGTCGTTCCGCGCTGATTCCTGACATCAGCAAAGATCCACGCTTTCTGAATCTAACCCAGTCGCGTGTTGATAAACCAACCGCATTCATTTGCGTACCCATTGTGCATCAGAAACAGATCATCGGAACAATGAGTATCGATCTGTCGCTCACGAGTGATGAAAAAGAGCTAGAACGCTACCAACGCTTCTTGGAACTGGTGGCCAACATTCTTGCAGAAGCGGTAGCAGGAATTCGTGCTGCGATTGAGGAACGGACAAGCCTGATTTCTGAAAACGATCGTCTACGGCGTCAGCTTGGAGATCGCTACCAGATGCATAACATTATCGGGAACTGCGGCTCGATGCGCGGAGTGTACGAACAGATCGTGCAGGTCGCCGATAGCACAGCGACCGTACTCATTCGCGGTGAATCAGGAACCGGCAAAGAACTCGTGGCTCGCGCCGTGCATTACGGCGGTGCTCGGCGCAACAACGCGTTCGTGAGCGTCAACTGCGCGGCGCTTCCAGAAAATCTAATCGAAAGCGAACTATTCGGCCACGAAAAAGGAGCATTCACCGGCGCAACCCAGCAACGGAAAGGGCGCTTCGAAATGGCGAACGGTGGGACTTTATTTCTCGATGAAATAGGCGACATTTCCACGGCGGTTCAGGTTCGTTTGTTGCGAGTTTTGCAAGAAAAAACGGTCGAACGCGTCGGAAGCGGAGAGAGTCTTTCGGTCAACGTACGGATTCTAGCTGCGACGAGTCGAAACCTCGAGAAAGAGATGGCAAACGGAACATTCCGCGAAGACCTCTACTATCGTCTCAACGTCTTTCCAATCATCCTGCCGCCGCTACGCGAGCGGCGAAGCGACATCATGTTGCTAACCGACCATTTTTTGCAGAAATACAGCGAAATGTACGGTAAAAACATCAAGCGGATATCAACATCCGCAATCAATATGATGATGGCGTACCACTGGCCAGGCAACGTTCGTGAGCTCGAAAACTGTGTCGAGCGAGCCGTGTTGACAGCTGCAGATAACGTGATTCATGGATACAACTTACCTCCATCGCTTCAAACCGGCGACGAAACACAAACCGCGAGTTTTTCCACGGACGGAGCAGATTTAACAACGCTGGTGGAGAGCTATGAAAAAGAGATCATCATCGATGCGCTAAAAAAACATAGAGGCAACGCGGCGGCGAGCGCAAGACATTTGAACACGACCCAGCGGATCATAAACTATCGAATAAAAAAGCTCGGTGTTCATCCAGAGAAGTACAAGTAATCCAGTCGCATTCTTTTTAGTTTTTAGCGAAATAAGCCATCCATATGTCTTGAAGCGTACGTATAATCCGCTCCGGTTCAGTGCTTTGCATGATTGCACGAACCGCGCAATAATTCATCGCGCCCGCTTGTAGAATTTCCGTCAGATTTGTTTCATCAATTCCACCGAGTACAACGTGAGGCAAAGAAGAGGTCCTAGCGATTGCACCCGCGCGAACGATGCCAAGATCAGGATCAGCAATCGCTTTTGTTGGGGTTGGGAAAATGGGTCCGATCCCAATATAGTCTGGTTTTTGAACAAACGCCGCATCAGCCTGCGCCTCGCTATGCGTCGACAAACCAAAAATTTTACCTGGCGCATCCCATAAGTTCCGAGCCTTGGAAAGCGGCATATCGGATTGCCCGAGATGTACGCCATCGGCATCGACCTCCATCGCAACGCTAACATCATCGTTCACAATAAAAAGAGAATCGGTACCGCGAGTCACCTCACGAATCTTCCAAGCATTGGAAACCAACTCCTCTCGTGACGCGCCCTTCATCCGAAGTTGAACAAAAGGAACGCCGCAATTCACAGCCGCCTGAGCACACGCCTCGTACCCAACCACCGGGTTGGTCATCACCACATAAAGTCCGTAAAATGTTCTCATAAATAACCCTCAATTCCTTCGTTTTGTCTCATATCACCCATCCATCAAATGCGTCGTATTAGTCTCAAAAAAAGTGACAGAAAGGAAACAAAAACATGAACTGGTCATCATTATCATCGCAAAAAACAGGGAAAGCGAAGGTCTAGCAAATTCGCATCTTGCATCCTGCATCCTCTATCCTGTAACTTCTGGAGATGAAATTTTGGGACATCTATTGGTCAACACTCGTTTTTATTCTTGGCTCCTGTTTTGGGAGCTTTCTTAATGTTTGCATCTATCGCATTCCAGCGGAGAAATCGGTGATCCATCCTCCGTCCGCCTGCCCGAAATGTGGAGCGGGCATAAAACCCTACGACAACATCCCGATCCTAAGCTGGATTCTGCTTCGAGCGAAATGCCGCAACTGTTGTGCAAAAATCTCACCGCGCTACCCATTTGTTGAACTGCTCACGGGGCTTCTTTTCCTCGCGCTCTGGTTTCATTACGGGCTAACCTGGGTCACCGCCTGCTACATGCTTAGCACGTTCGGGCTGGTTTTTGGAACCTTCGTCGATCTCGACGAAATGTGGATTCCAGACCGCGTAACCATTGGCGGAATGATCATCTTTCCAATCCTAAGCTACTTCGTTCCCGAACTACACAACGCGCCGACGCAACTCGCTGGGCTCATCGCAGGTCTTATTGGTGGAATCGTTGGGTTTGGCTCCTTTTGGCTGATCGGTGTGCTGGGCAAGCTCGCCTTCAAAAAAGAAGCCATGGGCTTTGGTGATGTCAAATTAATGGGAGGACTCGGCGCTCTTCTCGGATGGCAGGCCGTTCTTTTTATCCTCTTTTTCTCTGCACTAATCGGTTCCATTGTAGGAATTGGACTCATGACATCTGGCAAAAAAGAGCTACAAAGTCAAATCCCATACGGACCCTACCTCGCTGTAGCCGCGCTATTTTGGATGCTTGGCGGCTATCACATTTGGGATGCCTACCTTGCCTGCATGAACTTCTGAGTAAAAACCAACGGACCGCTTAACCATGAATAAAAAACTCTTCTTACTCGACGGAATGGCGCAGGTTTACCGCTCCTACTTCGCCTTCATGCGCAACCCAATGATCAACTCAAAAGGCAAAGACGTCTCCGCTGTCTTTGGGTTCCTCAGCGCCCTGCTCGAAATCATCGACAAACAAAACCCGACCCATCTCGCCGTCGCCTTCGATGTCTCAGGAAACACCTTCCGGTACGACGAGTTTCCAGAATACAAAGCACAACGCGACGAAACACCCGAAGAAATTCGAGTCGCCGTTCCGCGAATCATGGAATTCCTCGCGGCCTTCAAAATCCCAGTGCTCACCCAGCAAGGATACGAGGCCGACGACATCATCGGTACGCTCGCCCGCCGCGCCGAGAAAGACGGCTTCGACACCTACATGGTCACGCCCGACAAAGATTTTGCCCAGCTCGTCGATGAACACACCTTCATGATGAAACCCGCAAAAAAAGGAGTAGACCCCGAGGTGCTCGGCGTGCCAGAAATCCTCGAACAATGGGGAATCGAGAAAATCGAACAAGTCATAGACATTCTCGGCATGGCGGGCGACGCCGCCGACAACATCCCAGGCATCCCAGGCATCGGACTCAAAACCGCGCAAAAGCTAATCGCAAAATACGGAAGCATGGAAAACATGCTCGCACACACCGACGAACTAAAAGGCAAACAGAAAGAGAAGATCGAAGCCAACATCGAGCAAGCGCACCTCTGCAAACGGCTCGTCACCATTCATACCGAAGTACCGATAAAAGAATCTCCCGCCGACCTAATTCGCGGTAAATACGATAAAGAAAAGCTCACCGACCTCTTCTCCGAATTTGAATTCAACTACTTCTATAAGCGATTATTTGGGAAAGCCGCCCCCTCCCCTGCGCCCGCCCTAGGTCAAGGCGACCTCTTCGCCTTCGCCGCTGCAAACACGCCCGTCGTCGAGCCGGAACCAGCTCACAAAACCCTGACAGACATCAAACACAACTACACTCTCATCCAAACCTTGGAAGAACGCGTACAACTAGCTGAAAAACTAAAAGGTGCAGTATCATACTGCTTCGACGTAGAAACAACCGGGCTAAATCCACGAAGCGACAAACTCATCGGCATCGCCTTTGCGCTCAAACCGCACGAAGCATGGTACATCACCCTCCCGCCAGACGACGAAGAAATACGAAAAGCGCTCGAACCCTTTGCCGCACCCTTCGCCGACGAATCCATCGAAAAAGTGGGGCACAACCTCAAATTCGACATCGCAATAATGCAAGCTGCGGGCATTGAAGTGAGAGGGAAACTCTTCGACACAATGCTCGCCCACTACCTACTCGACCCCGACCAACAGCCAGGGCAAACGCATCTAAACTCCAAGAATGCTTTTTAAGTATTCTCCATTC
>JAOZMR010000322.1 GCA_029934215.1 Pontiellaceae bacterium
TCAATTTGCGGGAAAATACAAAAAACATGGTGCCTTGCACGAGCTCTGGTGGTCTGTGACTCCAAAACAGCTGGAGCTGACCATCCCTGCTCATTCGCACAAAAAAAGCCCCCTCAAATGAGGAGGCTTTTCCAATAATTGGAAGAATCGCTTACGCTTCTGCTTCTTCTTTTGCTTTTTTGTTGCGGCGTATTATAAACGCTCCCATTCCACCAATCCCAAACAGCAACGCTGTGGCTGGCTCTGGAACAACTTGTACGCTAGATGCAGAGCCAGGATTGAATATCTGCCCAGTAGCAGCAGGGGTAGCATCGGGCTGAAGTTCATTGATTGGACCTGCAATGGTTGCGATATTTATTGTATCACCAACGCTAAAGAAATTAGCACCAGCGATGATTGCGTACGCATACTGACCTGCAGCAGAACCATCGCCAACAATTTCAGCACCGCCCCATGTTTCTCCGAGGAAAGGTGGAGCAATTGCAGCGTTTTGAACATTATAGACAGAAAACGCCATAAGATCTAGGATATCAATTTCGTCGTTGTGTACAAAACTCCAGATATCTGCCGTTGCATCATTATCCAATATTGTGAATACATAATCACCAGCAACAGCATCACCTGCAGTCCCACCAGCCCAGTTAAAAGTGGTAAGATCAGCAGATGCTGTAGTGATAATTGCCCCCGTAATCAGCATTGTAATTAGTTTGTTCATTTACTCTCCTTTACTTGTTTGTTTTGTTAAATTAATACTTCTTATCAAAGATTAGAGCTCCACCAGCTTTGCTTTTCAACCAAAACCCTTGCCCGACTTTAATTTTTACGCCGTCCGATGGTGTATAAACACTATCAAGCCAACCTGGAGCCGCCTCATAATAAGTATAAGCCTTGTATGATACGCCATTCCACAAATAAGCCATATCGAGATTAGTAAGAGAATTCGTATTAATATCCCCAAGAGTTACCTCAACAGGATAAGGACAAGCTATAAGATTAAAGGTCTCAGCTACTAAAACATTAGTTATTGAGTCGGTTTGCGGAACGTTACCAGACATAACAATATTTGTAACTGTAGAGCTTTGAAGCCACAAAGCGTCTCCCTGCTCGATAATCACATTGTCTGACGGTGTATAAATGCTGTCAAGCCAGCCAGGTGCAGCTTTATAGTAAGTGTATGCCTTGTACGACAATCCATTCCATGTATATATTTTTGTTAAGTCAGGTACATTATTAAATGCATCACCTAGGGCTATTCCATTCGTTGGAGTCTGAAGAAACTGTGGTGCAATTAGCCGGAACTGACCAGCGGCAAAAGTTTCCGTCTGCACATACCCGACGACGTTAGCGGAGCTAACGACATTCGAGTCAGCGAAAGCGGCACCGGCGATAACGCCTGTAAGTGCTGCGGTTATAAGAATTTTTTTCATGATACTGCTCCTTCTCCTTCGAGGTGACTTAAAGTGGACTAATTTTTTTATTTCAACCAGAAAAAACTCATAATTTTTCTGCTATCTAGTCCGATGAGGGTTTGAATGTAGATGATGTTCGCATACGTGTCAACACGTACCTGATGTTTTTTGATTACTGATTACTAATTGCCACTTGTAGGACTATCCGTCCATAAACCATACGCTGATTTTTGTAGTCAAAAATAGTGACGCAGGAACGGTTCCAGAGAGGGGGCATTTCCGATTGAAGATTGCCGATTGAAAGAGAATGGTTCCAAACGTTGAAAAATCCCCATCTCTAGCGCAGCGGTTGTGGAAAATCTTAATGGAGGTTGGTGGGGGTGGAGGCTTTTCTGACGTGAAGAATTTTCCGCAACCACTTCGGTAGAGGAATAGAGATGAACTTCGGAGAGGGAGTTCTGACCACTCATCTTCACTAATCTGCCGGCGACGCAATGAGCTGCCGGAATTGTATTGTTTTTGTTGTATAAGCATCTGGGTAATCCCCAGATGGGAGCATTGCCGAATGGAGATTGCCGACTGCCGATTAAAGAAAGGGTTCCGAACCTTGGAAAATAGAAGGTTTGTCATAAAACGTAGACGAGCGCTCCCAGCCTCGTTCCTTGGGTGAATTGAGCTTGAGACCGAATTTAGCCCAAGCTTCGCATGAAAGATCTAAAAAACTTAGAGTTTAGACCTTTTGGGCGGTTTTTTTCGAGACCCAACTTCTGTAAATCTTTGAATATCAACGATTCGGCTTTTTGGGGGTGTTAGGCGTAGGGACTAATTCGGTCCAAAATTTCTTGACGCCTAGCATTTTTTATTAAAATACACGCATGTGTTTTAGAATAAAACTCACAAAAGTCATTCGGCTTATCCAGTCTTTTCGTGGCGCTGAAAGAATACCGCATCAGCGCGTGATTTCATCACTGGGCGACGTGCAAATCCCGGAGGATGAGAAAAAACAAATCGCCCGTGCCGTCGGAATGCGCATAAAAAAAGCCCCCCCTCTGTTTGAAGAGAAACTTTCGGAGGCACTTGAACTTTGCGGAAGCTACGTACTCAAAACCGACCAAACCGTCGATGCGATCACCTTGTGGGAACTCTACATGAGCCTACTCAAGGCTGAATCGGGTTTCCGTATGTTGAAAAGCTCCCTCGGACTTCGTCCAAACCACCACCAACTGGAAGACCGCGTTGACGGTCATATATTCATCAGCGTTCTCGCCTACCACCTTCTCAACTGGATTCGCCAAAAGCTTGAACAATCCGGAGATCATCGCGAATGGAAGGCTCTTCACGAATGTGCGTTTTTTAGAGGCTTTTTCTCGTGGATAGATTCG
>JAOZMR010000323.1 GCA_029934215.1 Pontiellaceae bacterium
TGGGTGAATCGGGCTTAAAACCGTTCATGCGCGGAAGAATTTTAGCCACAAGAGAACGCAGAGAACACAAAAGATTTAGATAAGGAACGAATAAGCGGAAGAGAGGGAACGTGGTGGGAGCTTCCAGCTCCCCAAATCGGGAGCAAGATGCTCCCGCTACACAAAAATCCCCTCTCGGGAGGGGTGCCGCAGGCGGGGTGGGTTCTTTGGATGATGGGACGTTGCCGAGTTCCAAGGCTTGGAAACGAGCTGGATCAGTTTTTCACAACCACTTCGTTAGAGGAATAGAGAGGAACTTCGGAGAGGGAGTTCTGACCACTTATCTGCACTAATCTGCCGGCGACGCAATGAGCTGCCGGAATTGTATTGTTTTTGTTGGATAAGCATCTGGGTAATCCCCAGATTTGAGTCTTCGTGTTTATGATTCTTTCCTCGGCTGTTCCTCTGACTTCCTCTAGCGATAGCGGTTGTGAAAAAATGATCCAGCTCGTTTCGTTGCGCGTTTCTTTTTGATCCAAAATCCTTCGTGATCTCTGCGCTCTCTTGTGGCTAAAACTCTTCCAATGCTTGGAAGTTTACCTTTCAATCGGAAATGCCCGCTGGTAGAAAAACAACGTATTACCTTGTTTTTATGGTCTGTGCCTTTTACAAATCAAGCCGTGTATGAAGTGAAATTTTTAATGGAAGGGAGTCGTATGAAGAGATGGATTTTTATGGTGCTGTTCTCGCTGTTGTTTGTTGGGGTGGGGTTTGCTGGGCAAATCGAAGATGGATGGGCTGCGTATGAGGCTGGTGAGTATGATCGGGCGTATGACCTGTTTTTTAAGGTTTTTCGCGCAGATCCAGGAGATGTCGATGCCAACTTTGCTCTCGCTAAAGCTGCTTATCAGAAGAAAAAATATTCCCATGCCTTGTTTGCATACGATCGTGTGTTGTTTTCAGACCCAACCGATAAAAAGGCTCTTCAGGGTAAAGCCGATGTGCTGATGGCGCTCGGGCAGACGGATGAAGCCCGCGTTGAGTATGCGGCACTCTTGAAAATGGATGTCAGCCAGTCGGTACGGGCGGAGATTGAGAAAAATTTGTCCGCTCTGGATTCTGTTAAACGTGAGCTCAAGCTACGGGGCGAGTTGTCTGTTACCGCGTTCCACGATGATAATATTAATTTTGCTCCATCTGATTTTGTTCTTGGCGGAATCGCGCAAGACGAAACGGCTGGTTTCGAGGTTGGTGTTGGTGTTTCCGCTGAATATGATGTTGGAGAAAAAGGGGCATGGCAGGCGATTGGTTCGGTGAGTATGCGCAATAGTTGGCTCGATTCCGATGCTGCGCAGGAGGTTCGTACGATCAATTTGCGTGCCGGCGCTCGCACACGGATGGATCGTAATCTCTACGAGGTCGCTGGACGAGTTGATGCGGTTAATTATGGTCACGACAGCCTTCTGGATATTTATGGCGTTGACGGAGTTTGGCTCCACGCAAAAACACGTAATGACTATCTAATCACTCGCGTGACCGTGGAACATCGCGACTACGACGAAGAGATCGACCCAAACAACAATCGCGACTCCATCTACATGCGTGTTGGCGAAACATGGAAGCATTACTTCGAGAATCGGCAAAACAGCATCTCGCTCAGCGCAGATATCTTCACAGAAAATGCTCGACTCGACTCCAACAGCAACAACGGTTTCGGGCTGGGCCTTGCAGGCGAGCGAGAGCTCGGCGGCGGCGTGGTCGCCTACGGAAATGCTCGGTTCCGCTTAACCAACTATGAAGACGCGACGTTTGGGAACCCTGAGAGAGAGGACGAGCGATGGGATTTCGTTGTCGGAGCACGCCGTAGCATCACAAAACGCTGCACGCTCGATTTGCGACATCAATACATTCGCAACGACTCCAACATCGCCTTCTCCGACTACAATCGTCATCGCACCAGTCTGTCCGCCGTTTTTGACTTCTAATCTAGGGAGAATATCATGAAAAAATTCACACTACTTCTTATCGCTCTACTGCTTTCCACGGCCGCTTACGCCGACTCCATTGGCATGGTCGTTGCTGTCCAGGGCGACGCAAGCGCCACTGGCGTTGATGGCATCGTCCGAGAATTGGCTATGTCTTCGGACATCTTTCTCAACGAAATTGTCCGAACCGGGCCCTCCGCTCGCCTGCAGATTCTGCTCAACGACGACTCGCTGCTCGCGCAAGGCGAAAACAGCGAAATGGCAATCGACGAATATGTCTACAACCCCGCCGAAGCCTCAGAAAACGGATTTGGTGTTATGCTCGGAAAAGGACTCTTCCGAACGGTTACAGGCAAAATCACCGATCTAAATCCGGAGCGATTCAAAGTCAAAACCTCACGCGCAACCATCGGCATCCGTGGATGCGACCTTGGGTTTGACATCACACCAAAAAAAGACAACATCTCGATCATCACCGTACCCAAAGGCAAAACAATATTCATCGATCCGTATGACGGAGTAAAAAGCCTAACCGTAGACGCACCGCTTTTTGTGGTTGTCGACGACCGTGGACGGATCCGCCAGCGGGCACTGACCCCATCGGATCGTGGAGCGGCGCAACGCGGCACCACGCCAGGCGCCCGAGCACCGGAGCCAGACCCGGTTGATGCAGAACTTGACGGCGCCGGAATCATCGGCGGCGGTCTTGCGGGCGGCGATGATGATAGGTCGTTGATTAACGAAGGAACCATCATCCAAAGCACCGAGCAAAAGAAAACACACTGCACGGATCATCAGAGTTCGCCTTATTCGGAGTCGGGTTCT
>JAOZMR010000324.1 GCA_029934215.1 Pontiellaceae bacterium
AGAGTGGTACATTTTGAATCGACCAGGAGTGGTACATTTTAACCGACCGCTGACAAGCAGCGGACAAGGATTGATTGAGTGTGAGTATGGTTTGTGCAGGAAACGGGCGGATCTGTATCTGAAATGGAAATCGCCAGTTTCTGAGCAACGCGTAAATTTCGAGGTGAAGCTTCGAACTAAAAAAGAGAACACGGATGAAGCGTTAGAGGTGATGAAAGAAAAAGCACTGGAACAAACGGCTGACTATGCGGATCGATGTTCCGCAACCGAGTCGCACATCTTGATTTTTGACCGACGAGGCATCGACGGGGAGTGGATGGAAAACGTCTCGGTCGAAGTTCGAAATGGAACGACCATTTGGGAGTTGTGAAGATGAACTGAACCATTTGGAGTGCGGCGATAAAGGGTATTCCTTATCGCCGTTTTTGATCCTGTTCGTTCGTGATACGGACGTTTCCAAGTGTTGGAACCCTTTTCCTTCAATCGGCAATATTCATTTGGAAATGCCATCTCTCTTGCCTTAGGACGATCGGCGAATGAGATGGATGCCAAGGAGCTGGAGTCCAAGCATTGGAAGCCAAAGGATCAGGTTGGGATGCAGATCTGGATAGTCGGCGAGCGCTTTCGCGATGACAATAAAGATGTAATATGCAAAAACAATTCCCAGACTCATAACCATGCCTATCGAGGTTTCCTTGCGGTGAGATTTTACACCGAGCGGGATTCCTATCAGCATGAAGGTGAAGCATCCAATCGCAACGGAGACTCGACGGTTGGCTTCAATGACGAGCTTGGTCTTTTCGATGCGACGTTGCTCTGGTGAAAGAACTGGGAAGTCGCGTTCAATATTCTGTATCCCATCAATGAGCTGCACCATTTTCATGTGGCTTCTTTTCGGTATCACAGATTTATCTTTGAGCATCTCGTTGAAATCTAGCTTGATAGGATAGCTATCGGCGGTGAGGTAGGTGGTCTTTGAAACATCGTTCGGGTCATCCGCGTCAGGCATTTCCATCCGTACGTCATAGAGATTGACCATCAAGGTTCGATCCGCGTTGTTTGGAATCAACTCGCCTTCACGGGCGCGTACGCTACGTTTAATGCCGCCTTTATTGCTTAGCTCATACGCCACAACGTCTTTGACGATGTTTCCGTTTTTACGTCCGATGTAAATCATCAACCCAGGGAAATCGTTAATGAAGCGTCCTTCCTCTAGCAAGTTGATGGGTTCCTCCACTCCAGCACTTCGAAGTAGCTTTTTATTGGCATATTTTGCAGCCGGAGCTATCTCGCAATTGATATAGATGCAAATTGCGCTAAAAAAGAGCGAAAGGACAATTAGAGGAGCGATCAACCGCCATAAACTAAGTCCGCACGCCTTCAACGCGCTGATTTCGTTATCCATCGAAAGTCGACCAAAAAGCAGTAATGCCGCAAAAAGCGTACTAACCGGCATGGAGAACGAGAGGATGTATGGGACGTTCTGAAAGAAAAAGGTAGCAATCAAAAGCGGGGAAATCCCGCGCGACATTAGATCGACTGCTTTCACTAACGCGCCGACGGTCATCACAAAAGTGATCAACCCAAGCGCCGTCAAAAATATGACCAGATAATCCAATATAATATAGCGGTTTAGTATGCGCATGCAGTTTACTCCACTCCGTAGCAACGAACGGCGGACTCTATCGTATTGGATAAGAGCATTGTGATGGTCATGGGACCAACGCCGCCTGGGACAGGCGTGATGGCGGAGGCCTTTTCGGCGACGGTTTCAAAATCGACATCGCCGCAAAGACGATATCCGCGCTTTTTCGTCGAGTCCTCAACACGATTCACACCAACATCAATGACAACAGCCCCTTCTTTGATCATATCTGCGGTGAGCGTGTTTGGCCAGCCGACTGCGGCAATCACGATATCTGCCTGCCGTGTGAACTCCGCCATATTTTTGGTGCGCGTGTGGCACATTGTTACGGTCGCATTACCAAGCTCGGTCTTTTGGCTAAGCAGATTGATCATCGGGCGACCCACAATATTGCTTCGACCAATCACAACGACATGCGCACCTGCGGTTTCAATGCCGGAGCGTTTCAAAATGTGCAAAATACCGTTCGGGGTACATGGAACAAATGCAGGCATTCCCATCATCATTCGACCCACATTCATCGGATGAAAACCATCTACATCTTTATCTGGATCAATCGCTTCAATGACAGCTTCCTCCATTGCAGAATCCGGAAGCGGGAGTTGAACGAGGATGCCGTTGATCTGATCGTCGGCATTAAACCGCTGAACCACATCCATAATTTCTTTTTGCGTGGCCGTAGCGGGAAGTTTGACCTCGCATGAATAGATGCCAGCCTCTTCGCAGGCGCGTTCCTTCGCGGTTACATAGGAGCGAGATGCTGGATCATCACCCACTAGAAGAACCGCCAAACCTGGAATAATATCCTTCTCTTTAAGTTCGCTAACGCGGGTTTTCAGTTCTGCGCGGATTTCCTCTGAAATTGCTTTTCCATCCAAAATGTGTGCCACGATGCTCTCTCCTTTTTAGGTTTTCGATTTCAAGACTCTGTTTTCTAACCTATTATGAAAGAATGTTCAATATTTGAGTGAGGGAGATTTGGTTGGGAAGGGATTGAAGTTTTGCAGAGAGGGAGAGAGGATATGAATATCGAATATCGAAGGAAGAGGCATTTTCGATTGAAGATTTTCGATTCCAAATAGAAAGGCCAGCCCAACGGATCGATCACATTCGTAAGCACATCATTACGCGTGCAACGCTG
>JAOZMR010000325.1 GCA_029934215.1 Pontiellaceae bacterium
TCAAGTTTTTGACCGCATCAATAGCGACTTTGGCTTTGAATTTATCTGTAAATGATCGTCTTTTTTTGTTCAGATGAAGTCGGTCTAGCCGGAGCCGGTGACGGTCGTCAAAAAGCCGATGCGCACTCATCCAAACGGCAGCTAGTGTCCCGAATCCTGTTCCGCTAGCGATCAAAAACATGATTAAAATCTGATACTTCGCCGCATCCGCTGGGAGATTGCCGGCAAGGATCTGCCCTGTCATCATTCCGGGTAGACTAACTAATCCCGCAGCTGCCATTGCATTGAGAATTGGGATCAAACCCGTACGAACGCTTTCGCGCCGAATGTCATCAATCGACTCGCTTTTGGTTTGTCCGAGCGCGAGACGTCCCTCGATTGTTGTGCGATTCTGCCTGACGGTTTGGGTCAGTTGGTTGACCGAAAGTGATATGCCGTTCATTGTGTTGCCCAGAAGCATTCCGAGCAGTGGAATCGCGTAGCGCGGTGTGTACCACGGTTCCGCACGAATCAGTACGTTTAGCGCTAGTAATGTTACCGAGAATGAGGAGATGAACATTGCGCTGAGCCCCATACCGAAGCCCCATATCCCGCGAAACCGATTTTTCTGGCGAGCGTGGACTTCGCGCCCTGCCGCTAAAGTCATTAGAAGTGCCATGAGTGCTACCCATCCAGGTGCTGAGCTCGCGAATAATGCTTTTAATACAAAACCGATCAGCGAGAGCTGGATCACGGTACGAATTGCGTTGAGTACGAGTCGTTTACCGATTTTGAGCTGAAGCGTTCGGGTGACCCAGACCAAGGCGAGGACGAGCAAGGCTGCCAATGAAAGATCAAATGAGGAGAGTTGAATAATCATGATTCTTTTCCCCAAAGCTGAAGGTGTCGATCTGAAACCCGGGTGATTTGCTCTGGGTCGTGACTCGTCCACAAAACCGCAGCATGGGTAGACTTCCGATAGTTGGAAACCACCTCTTCAACCTTCCAAACATTGGAGCTGTCCAAAGATGCAGTTGGTTCATCGAGTAGCAAAACATGTGGTTCATTCAATAGAAGACGAAAAAGCGCTAGGCGTTGTTTTTCGCCGGACGAAAGCCGGTCCACCTGCCAGTCTAAAACATCCTCTTCGAATCCAAGCATTGGAAGCGTCGTTTTTTGATCCTCGAGTTTGTGGCTTTTGAAATGATCCCCAACGCGGTCCGCCCACCACGTCGATTCTGCTGGAAGCCAGCCGACCTTTCGCCGCCAGAGCGGGGCGGGGATTTTGCTACGTTCTTCACCGTCGAGCCAGACGCACCCTTGCACGGGATCTAGGTCGGCAATGGCACGAAACAAAAGAGTTTTCCCACATCCAGAAGGTCCAGACAGCGCAACACACTCGCCATGTCTCACCGCAAAAGAAAAAGGACCTCCGCAGATTGTACGAAGATTTTCTATGACGAATTGGTTCATAGATTTGTTAGTTTTGGTTGTGGTTCCGTTGGTTTAGTAGACGTGTTTTTGCGTGAGGTTTTTTCTCGTCGCGGGCGAAAAGCTCATAGAGATGAAGCTCCAGAATCATCAACGCGCAGAGAGCGTTTAGGGTATTGATGAGGTTGGCTTTTTCGATATTTGTTTCGCGTTGGTGTTTGACGTCTTGAAATGCGTTCCACCAGTCGAGGCGGGCGTTGGTTTTATTCCAGCCTGCAAAGGGGTGAACCGTGCGATCGAAGGAATCGATGCGAATAGATTCGTTATAAATTTCCGGAAATTTTTGGAGTAGGGCTCGTTTGTAGTGGCCCATGTTTGCGGCTGGGTTCTTGGAATCGATGCGTTTGCAGATTTTTTTAAGGATGGCTTCGGTTTCTGTATTGATACAGACCAATTGTTGAGCGAATTCGATGGAGCATGTGGGGTCGTTTACTTTCGAGGCACCGAGATAACGGGCGGTTGAGTAGAAATCGGATTCCAGCTTCAGGAAGTAGTTCCAGCAGGAATCGTTAAGTATTTTTGGTTTTACAGATTTTTGATTGGACATGCGTTTCTCCTTTACATCGAGTTCTTATTGTTTACCGAACAGACAGTAAACAATTGTGGCGTTTTTGAACAGGATAACAGGATGGAAAAATGGACAAACACGGAAAAATTTCTACAACCGCTATTTTTAGCCGAGGTTTTCCACATAGAGGAAAGAAAAGGGTTCCAACCCTTGGAAAATCCCATCCAGAAAAAGTTGCCCAACTTGTCCGCCGCAGCCTTTGGCGAATGAGGAAAGTCGGGGTGGATTTCTCCAGAGTTTGGAAAGAGAAGTCCCCACGGATGGTAAAACGTCCCACGGATGAATGGCACTAAATTGATTGGTTTTAGCCGGAATGAAGGCATCTTGAACTTGCAACACGAAAATTCAAACAAAGAAAACGAGTAGGAGCGAGTTTGCAAAACGCTTGCTGTTCCTGCGAGCGAGACGCTCGCACGCACCCCTGTAGAAGCGGCATCTTGCCGCTTTGTTTTTTCACGCATGATGAATACGTCCAGCTATCCATGCCAGAGGCAGGATGCCTCTTCTACGTTTTTCCAATGCTTGGAATGTGCGAAATTTGTCCTGCTAGCGTGGCTTTGAGGATGCGGCTTTTGGTCTTTCGGTTACGCCGCCTGTTATGATGATTTTTATGTTTTATTTACTTGGGCGCCGCACAAAAATAACATGCTTGTAATGCGGCGCCGTTCTGCTATAAGTGTGGGAGGAAATCTTTACCTTTTGAATCCATTCAAAGACGTTATTTGATCATCAAAAATGA
>JAOZMR010000326.1 GCA_029934215.1 Pontiellaceae bacterium
TTTAGTCCTGTTGACTTGCAAAAACTAAACCCTTTTTTTCTTTTTTAACAATGAAGTCACCTGTAAAACTTCATAATATATGCCTTGTTCCATTTGTATTTTTTTTAATTTTTTTGTTTTATTTTAACTCTAAAAGCCGCAGTGTTGAGTATCTACTAGACCGCCTCGTTAAGATTTAATAGATTTCTCTTTCCTTGCCTTTGTCTTGCGACTTATGCATTTCCTTTTAAAATATTCCTTTTGACTTTTTTGTTTTTCTTTGACTTTTTCAGTCTGTTTTCATACATTTTTAAAGAATTTTCATCTTTTCTTAACACTTAACTCATATATCGTTTTGGAGCGAAGCGTAAAAACGATTATATGAAGCGACTCGTTAAAGTTTTTTATTCTTTTTTTTGATAGTTTTGATTTGTAATTGATTTTTTGCTCAAATTTTAAATATCAATTTTATAGCAATAATTGTTATCATTATTTATTATTTAAAACAGTGTTAATAATAGCAAGAGTATCTGCTTTATGTGATAGACTTAGCATTCCAAAAATTTTTAACATTTCCAATACTATAAAATAATTATTTTTATCAAATGTAAAATAACCCATTTCTTTGATTTCAGCACAACGACCAACTAAAGGTATTACTGATTTCAATTCTGTTATTGGAAAACAAAAGTATAACATAGGCTGAGTTCCTATAGCTCTTTGTTTTTCTCTAATAGTAATCTCTGCTATAATTTCAAACTTTCCAAATTGATGAATTAATTGAGGATATTCTATTGTTAATGCATTAAATTTTACTCCATTTATTTCTTTTTCATTTGGATGAGTTCGTTTTATTTGACAATGTTTATGCTCATTTAGTAAATTATCATCACTAATACCTATAATATAATTTTTTAAAGAAATTAATTCTTTTTCTTTAATAATATCCCATTTAGAAAAATAATATAAATATTCTGACAATTCATATAAAGATTTATCTTTCCCATTATATGCTCCAAAAGTAATAGTTTCTAATGTAGTCTTATCAAAATTTTTATTAGTCTTGTGAATATCATATCCAATTTGCCATTCAACATAATTATCTTGTTGAAATGGATTACTTCTTGAAGCATATGGTAGACCGTAATCTAAAATAGAACTTCTTTTTTTTATCCTAATTTTTCCTGATGTTGTAGTTAATGGAATTTTAACTTCAATTTTTTTTTCTTTTTCATCTGTTAAGTTAATTTGCATAATGTTCTCCTAATAATTGTTTTAAATATAAATTTATTTTTTCTTTTGCAAGATTTTTATAATGTGTTTGACTAAAATCAAATTTAGCATAATATTTTCTCAATTGAGGTTGGTAAAACAAACTATCCAAAATAAAATATTTTTTAAATTTTAAGAATAATTTATTATTTATTATCACATCACAGTTTCCTAAATAATATGGAATATGATTAGCATATCGTTTAAAGACATCTACATATATATAATAATCTAATTTTGTCTTATCAACTATAATTGCATTTGAACTTGTCTTTTCAATGAAAGTTCTATTTCTTTTTAAAGCATTAATATCTCTCATTGTCCAAAACAAAACAGAATCTTCATTTGCTTGAGCATATTTATTAGGATATTTTTTTATATAATTTGAAATATAATCAAAGTTATTTTGCTTAAAAAACAAGTCTTTTTCTATTTGAAAATTAAAGTTTTTTATATAATCATAACTCATTCCATTCTCATCTTTTTCATAAAGAGCAATAACAATTGGGAATTGCATTGTTTTTGATGCTTGCTTAAAACTACCACTACTTATTATTTTCCCTTTAATTAATTTATAATTTCTAGAGAAATCTTTGAGCATATTAAAATTTGTTTTTTTAATTAAATAAGATAAAGGATGTAAAACACAAACTAAATCAGCATTTAATTTATCATAAGAACGCAAAAAAGAAACTCCTAAGTCCCTTGTTTTAATATTTTCATCAATATTAAAATTTATTTGTTTTATTCCTTTTCTAATAATTGAAGTTCTATCATTATATGGAGGATTCCCTAAAATACATAATTTTTCATTTTCATTTATATTATACTTCTGTCTATTTACATTTTCTAAAGCATTGTAATTAAATAAATGAATATCTTTGATATTGTTACTTGCAGTTGAAATAGCAATACTATCAATATCATTTCCTATTTTTCGGCAATTAATGTTTTTTTGCAAAAAATTTCCATATCCACATGAAGAATCTAAAACAACAAAATTGTTGTTAATATGAGATTCTATAAACTCCCATGCTGTATCAACATGCTTTAAATCTGTATAGAAACTTCCTAAATTAATTCTATCTTTATATTTTAAATGAGTTTGTTCTGTAGTTTGCATTGTTTTATTTAAAAATGTTTTTTTATAATCTTTAGTCGAGTTTCAAAACCACCACCATCTTTATAATTAGAATATCTTACAATTTTCCCACAAGTTTCATCATCTAATTCAAGAATGTTTTTTGTAGATATTTCCGCTTGTAATTTTCTAACTAAATTTTGTCCTCCTGCTTCTCCTGTTATTGGTTTTAAAAAATCTTGGTATTCCTGTTTTGTTAATGTGATTGTTATTTTTTTCATTTACTAATCCTTTATTTTTTGTTTAACTAATTCAAATTAATATAATTCATTTTTTAATATTTACAAACATTTATGACATTGTCTTTAAACTTTTCTTTTTTTACAATCAGCTCACTTGTATTTTTTGCGGTAGCAAAAAATATCTAGTGGAGCGTTT
>JAOZMR010000327.1 GCA_029934215.1 Pontiellaceae bacterium
TGGTGATGATACTGCCGAACTTCTTTGTTCCGAGATAATTCGTCCAAGAGGTCGGCGTGTCGGGGCGATCGATTACATACTCAAAATTTGCGTCGTCAAAGTGTCCGTATTTCATAGAAAAATTCCTTTTATAAAAGCGATAGATGGTATGCTAATTCTCTCGTTTGGCAATCTGGAAAATCACCATTTTTCCAATCATTGGAAAAGCAGTTGACGGATTGTGTTGCGAAAGCGGCAGAGACCTTGTTGAATATTTGGAGAAACTTAAGACGAAAGAGCACTATGGCGACAATAGGAAAAATGAATGGGCTACCGATTTTGCGGGCGTGTAATCACGGGTTAATCCTCGACGGGGGGGAGCTTGGCGAGATTTTGATGCCGAACCGATATATCCCGAACGATTGGCATGCAGGCGATATTCTCGACATCTTTTTGATGCTCGATTCGGAGGACCGCCTCACCGCGACGTCGTTGAAACCGTTGGCGATGGTTGACGAGTTCGCGTGTTTGAAGGTGATTTCGGCGACAAATATCGGCGCATTTCTCGACTGGGGGCTTCCGAAGGATTTGTTTGTTCCGTTTCGCGAACAGAATACGGAACTGCGCGAAGGCCAGACGGTGGTGGTGCGCGTTTATTTTGATAGAGTTAGCGGGCGGATCGCTGCCTCCGCAAAGCTCGATCGCTACGTGGATAAAACACCCGCGAGATT
The DNA here is from genome assembly GCA_029934215.1 of Pontiellaceae bacterium. GTDB lineage: Bacteria > Verrucomicrobiota > Kiritimatiellia > Kiritimatiellales > Tichowtungiaceae > Tichowtungia. Next base: position 711 of record JAOZMR010000327.1, read on the forward strand.
TGAAGACGGCGAGAAGGTCGATCTAATCATCTGCGCCAAAACCGATCTCGGCTACAAATCGATCGTCAATGAGACGCATTGGGGGATGGTTTTTTTCAATGATGTTTTCCAACCCTTGGAAAAAGGAGAGCGGATCGACGGCTATATCAAAGAGGTACGCCCCGACGGGAAAATCAACCTAACGCTCCAGAAAATGGATGCGAACCGATTCTCGAACCTCGCCGACCAGATAATGAGTCATTTAAAAGCGCACGGCGGCTTTATGCCCGTAACGGACAAAAGCCCGCCGGAAGAGATCTACAAACTGTTTGGAGTCAGTAAAAAAGCCTACAAACGCGCGATTGGCGGACTGTATAAAAAACGCAGAATCACCTTCGAAAACAATGGAACAAAACGGGTTTAAGTGAAAAGAGAAAGGTCTCTACTTATGAGAAAAAAAGAACAAACGATTGTGGTTGAGATTCTCGATACGGCAGATAAAAACCGCTGCGTCGGAGAACTCAAGGATGGAATGAAGGCTTTTATTGAGGGACCCGCTGCGGTCGGCGACACCGTGAAGGCACGCATCACAAAAATCAAACGCCGCTTTCTCGTTGCACGCCTGACCGAGGTCGTCAAATTTTCAGATCGCCGCACAGAAACGCGGTGTAAATATTTTGGCATTTGCGGCGGATGCAAGTGGCAACACCTCGACTATTCCGAACAGCTTCGCGTGAAACGCAAGCAAGTTGTCGATGCTCTCGAACATCTCGGCGGATTCGAAAATCCGTCCGTTGCTGCGTGTATTCCTGCGGAAGAGAAATTTGGCTACCGCAACAAAATCGACATGGACTTCACCGATCAGCGTTATCTCACCCGCGACGAGATGAACAGCCCTGCCGAGGAGCTAGACAGACCCATCGACTTCGCCCTCGGGTTCCACGCGCCGGGCTGTTTTGCAAAAGCAATAGACATCGATCACTGCGACCTCGCTTCCGAGGAAATGAATCTCGTCGTCGAAACGGTTCGCATCTTTTTCCGAGACCGCAAACTCTCAACCTACTCCACATTCAACCCCGACGGGTTTCTTCGCAATCTCGTTGTTCGACAAGGCGGAAACACCGGCGAATTGATGGTGAATTTAATTACATCAACACACGATGCGGAACTGATGAACGAGCTTTGCAGTGCTCTAGTAAGCGCTCTCGGAGACAAACTAACAACATTTGTGAACGGGATTTCGACCCGTAAAAACATGTTCGCCTTTAACGAGGAAGAGTACGTGCTTTACGGAGAAGGAACCATAACCGACCGTCTCGAAGAATACACCTATCAAATTTCGCCAAACTCCTTCTTCCAAACCAACACCGAGCAAGCGGAAGTGCTGTACAACGAGATCGTCAAACAGGCGGACTTCCAAGGTTCGGAAACCGTCCACGATCTATTCTGTGGAACGGGCTCCATCGCGCTTTTCGCAGCAAAACACTGCGGGAATGTGCTTGGCATCGAGCTGGTTGAGAGTGCGGTTGCCGACGCGCAAAAAAACGCCGAGGCGCAAGGTGTCAGCAACTGCACATTTCGACAAATGGATCTCATTAATTTCGGAAAAATCCGAGAAGAGCTCGAAGATTTTGGTTTGCCAGATCTTGTAATTACCGACCCACCACGCGCGGGCATGCACCCAAAAGCGGTACAAATGCTCCGCGAGCTAGCGCCACCAGTGATCATCTACGTCAGTTGTGGACCCGCCTCATTGGCTCGCGACGGACAACTCCTTTGCGCTGAAGGTCTCTACAAACTCGTCCGTTGTCAGCCGGTCGACATGTTCCCGCAAACCAACCACGTTGAAAGCGTCGCCCGTTTCGAATTGATGTAAAGAGAATCTAGAAAAAAGGAGAAGTTAAACCACAAATGTGTCACTGATTTCACCGCTTCGCCAATGGGCGGCGGCGCAGTAGGTTTCTCCTTTTTAAAACAGCGGGAGTTTATCTAATCGAAAAACTCTATTCCGCTATTTCTCCATCTGGGGATTACCCAGATGCTTAGGGGAGTGGAATTTATCGTTGTACCAAAAACCAG
>JAOZMR010000328.1:0-1972 GCA_029934215.1 Pontiellaceae bacterium
TCCCATTAGGGGTAGTAAGAAACTAATTGCTTCTTCTTTGTTTATCAACATGATAGTTTCAGTTTCCCATTAGGGGTAGTAAGATTATGAATTCTTCATTTCATCTAATTAATTAACGGTTTCAGTTTCCCATTAGGGGTAGTAAGTCGGAGGCCCGTTATTTGTGGGTTCATAAGACACCTCGTTTCAGTTTCCCATTAGGGGTAGTAAGGTGAAGCACGTATACGACGAAACAGGTGAGTTGGTTGTTTCAGTTTCCCATTAGGGGTAGTAAGGGTAGACACTGGTTAAGAAGCGATTTGTATTTTGAGTTTCAGTTTCCCATTAGGGGTAGTAAGATTACAGGAGAAAATATTTTTGGCAATGAAAAAATAAGTTTCAGTTTCCCATTAGGGGTAGTAAGATAGACGTGAAACCGGGCTATAAAGGGATTGATGACAAGTTTCAGTTTCCCATTAGGGGTAGTAAGCTGTTAATTCAATTATATCAGTTGTGTGATCTGGTTTGTTTCAGTTTCCCATTAGGGGTAGTAAGATTGAAAAGCTCAACAAGAAGTTTGGAAAATTTTGTGTTTCAGTTTCCCATTAGGGGTAGTAAGACTTGAAACTTATGCCACCTCCACCGCCGTCTACGGGTTTCAGTTTCCCATTAGGGGTAGTAAGGATATTTTGTAACTCGCATTTTACATTTCCATTGTACGTTTCAGTTTCCCATTAGGGGTAGTAAGACAAGGAAAAATACAATCATGTGCAACTCATTTATGTGTTTCAGTTTCCCATTAGGGGTAGTAAGCAGCTTTGATTGTGAAGCAGATAGTGCGTTCTCGGCGTTTCAGTTTCCCATTAGGGGTAGTAAGACAATTATTTGGCAATTCAAATGAAGGTACTCGGAAGTTTCAGTTTCCCATTAGGGGTAGTAAGTGCTCGCATTTTGGCTGGTGTGATTTTACATACATAGTTTCAGTTTCCCATTAGGGGTAGTAAGATTGTAAAATAATTCCCTTCACATATCGGTGGTAAGGTTTCAGTTTCCCATTAGGGGTAGTAAGCATTTTTTCAGCCCATAAAATCCTTGTAATCCCTTTGTTTCAGTTTCCCATTAGGGGTAGTAAGAAAAAACTCACTGGATATTTCAAGGTGGCGATCACCGGTTTCAGTTTCCCATTAGGGGTAGTAAGATAAAAATAAACTTGCCTTTTGGGGAGTCTTTTGAGGTTTCAGTTTCCCATTAGGGGTAGTAAGTTTGCATAAGGAAAACTATAAATACCAAGGTGCAGGTTTCAGTTTCCCATTAGGGGTAGTAAGTGACTCTTTCCATCCTTCAATTGTGCTAAAAGCACTTGTTTCAGTTTCCCATTAGGGGTAGTAAGCTAGTTGGCGGAAGTGCAAAATTGGAACAATTGGCGTTTCAGTTTCCCATTAGGGGTAGTAAGAAGCTAAGAGCCGTGGGTTATGAATCTCCTTTTGTGTTTCAGTTTCCCATTAGGGGTAGTAAGATTGGCAGTGACTTAGATCATATTGCCGCTTCCTGTTGTTTCAGTTTCCCATTAGGGGTAGTAAGTTTTGCATTTCTTTTTGATGCTTTGACTCCATTTCTTGTTTCAGTTTCCCATTAGGGGTAGTAAGTAATTTTGACAAACCGATTAGGACGGAATCCAAAAAGTTTCAGTTTCCCATTAGGGGTAGTAAGTAATTTCGCTGCAATTTGACCATCAATTACATCTTCGTTTCAGTTTCCCATTAGGGGTAGTAAGGTACTCGGCGTGGCTTTGTCTTTCTTTCCTTTTTTACGTTTCAGTTTCCCATTAGGGGTAGTAAGTTGGCAAAAATGAGAGGGAATCAATTGTTTTGAGAAGTTTCAGTTTCCCATTAGGGGTAGTAAGAACATATCGTCCGTGTAAAGCGAAAAATCCGGCGAACGTTTCAGTTTCCCATTAGGGGTAGTAAGAAGCAAAGGAGTTAATGAATAACAT
>JAOZMR010000328.1:1982-2763 GCA_029934215.1 Pontiellaceae bacterium
TCAGTTATACTCTTTAACGATTCAAAGTTTCAGTTTCCCATTAGGGGTAGTAAGATAGTCAATCCCCCAGATGGCCGTATTTATTACCTTCGTTTCAGTTTCCCATTAGGGGTAGTAAGGGTAACGCCCAAATCATAATTTACACCTTACCTAAGTTTCAGTTTCCCATTAGGGGTAGTAAGAAAAAAGGTGACGTTCTTATTAAAAAACTCAACACAAGTTTCAGTTTCCCATTAGGGGTAGTAAGCCGATTATTTTACCCATATGCGCACATATGTGGTTTCAGTTTCCCATTAGGGGTAGTAAGCCAGCCTTACTGCCACAACAGATTCCCTTCTTTTTTGTTTCAGTTTCCCATTAGGGGTAGTAAGAAGTGCGCGCATCTTGAACTCGAATTATTGGCAGCAGTTTCAGTTTCCCATTAGGGGTAGTAAGAATGAAGAGTTATCAGTTGGAAACCCTTAATTCCCAAGTTTCAGTTTCCCATTAGGGGTAGTAAGATTCGTTTAACACATCAAGCAATCAAATATTGCGCGTTTCAGTTTCCCATTAGGGGTAGTAAGCGTCTCGCCCCGTATCTAAACAGTTTCTTTCACATGGTTTCAGTTTCCCATTAGGGGTAGTAAGATTGCACTGGCGGGGCATGGTTTAACAGCAAACCTGAGTTTCAGTTTCCCATTAGGGGTAGTAAGTACTAACTACGATATGGTTCATCCGACTGATTTTATGGTTTCAGTTTCCCATTAGGGGTAGTAAGATGAGCGACACCAACATATTTCCA
>JAOZMR010000329.1 GCA_029934215.1 Pontiellaceae bacterium
CGGTCGAAAAGCTGGAGCGCGAGATCACCGATCGCGGGCAGGGGTTTGGTGAAAAACTGGATAGCCTGAAACGAGAACTGCTGATTGCGCAGGATGCGTATGCGAGTCGCAGCTGGGGGCAGGCGTTCACCGCGTTCAAAGGCGTGGACGGTGCGTGTGCGGCGTTGCGGGCGCGGGAGGTCTCTCGCAAAGACGCGAAGACTCAAAGGGGAGAGATGGAAGGCAAACGCAGAGGCGCGGAGGCGCAGAGTGCGGAGAGCTTGGCAAAAGAGGAATGGAAAAAGGGCGTTGGGGCGGCTCTTGTGGCTTCCCGATCGTTTGAAAAGGGAAAATTTGAAGAGGCTTCCAAGGGTTGGAAAAACGCGGCAAAAAGTTTCCAAACATTGGAAACGTTGTCCGGAAAAATAAGCACGGCTATGCAGCTGGCGGATGACGGCAAAAAGGCGGCCGAAGCGGCAAAAGCAGAAACATTGGCAAAAGAGTTTTGGGCTGAAGGAACTGTCGCATTGGCATCGGCAACGACCGCGCAACAGGCGGGGCAATATGAAGAGGCCCTCTCCGCATGGGCTGTGGCGAATGAAACGTTTCAACAGGCAGCGGTTCGCGCGGAAAATATGGCCGATTGTCTGGTTGAAAAGGCCGAGTGGGATCAGCTGGTTGAAAAAAAGGCTCGTCAGATAAGTCAACACAAATGGCTTAAGGTGGCAGACATCAAGGAGCAAGCCGGAGATGTTTGGGAGAAGGCCGAGACCGAGGCTTTACTTGGCAAGCAGGCTCTGGCGGAACCGGCCGTTGCCAAAGAGCACTATGTAAAGGCCCTGGGCATGGTGGATTCCTGTGTTACTGATGTACTTCTAAAAGTCAGATGTCCCTGGACGTATGTTCATCCAGACCGACAAGCGGCCTTGATGAAACGAGTTGCCAAGGATGCTGTATGTATTGATGGAATCGTTGTTTCTAGCGTGAATGTAGTCAGTATGTTGGAAACATACAGGTTGGTTCCCAGTACTATCTATTATGATGGCAGCCAGGAGATGCTTCAATTTTCAACAACGGAACTTATTGCGCAGCGTGCGTTTGCCCTATTGAGAAAATGGATTCGTAGTACCCATGGGGCGGTGCTTCCTATCACAACCCAGTCAACTCGTGATATTGTGGCTGTGATGCTTTCGGATGTCTCTGAAAGCGAAAAACGGAAGCAATTTGGGCTGTGGGAAAATTCAGCGGTTGACCAGCATGATATGAATGCCGCCATGATTCCACTGAATTTTTTGAATGATCGAGACCTGACGCAGCAGACCCTTGAATTGCTTGAAAAACAGGCCGAGTTGCCCCGCCATTGGATTGCTTTGGCAAAAGTTCAGGGAGGATTGTTGCTGAGATATGACGAGGCAGAGCGGTTGTTAGAGAAGGCAGAATCTTCATCAAAAATCGTATACGATCTCGTTTCTGTTTCTGAAGCATGGGTCGCGCTTTTTAATGATACGGAACGAGCCAGAAAAATTTTTGGCGATGCCCCAACTCACAATGGGGGCATTTCCACCGGGCCCTATCTGGCTTTAATGAACATACAGATTTTTGGAGATGTTGACCGTGCACGCCAATGCATGTTGCAAGCAGATCAGGCTGGTTCTGTGTATGTGTGGTCGGAAATCGCTTCAAAATGGTGGGATCTGTTTGGAGACGACGCACGAGCTCTTCAAGCAATGCATCAGGCAGAAAAGTCTGTTGTATCTGGTGTGACGTGGATCACCCTCGCAAGGGTATGGAAGCAATATGCTCATAATTCTGCAAAGGTTGAGTATTGTCTTGATCAAGTTGAAAAAGACAAGAGTTCCAAATATGTGTGGCCTCAGCTCGCAGAGCAATGTTTTCGTGAATTTAAGGGCACATCCAGGGCGCGGGAATGGTTGTTGGCAGCGGATCGGAAGATAATAAAAATCAAAGGGCTCGGGCCGTCTTGGGCAGATATAGCTAAGGCGTGGGGAACACTTGGTGAAAAAAGCCGGGCGGTTCAATGCGTGGAAAAAGCAGAGAGTTCAGCTAAAAACTCAATCGACTGGTCTTCTTGTGCAACGGCATGGTGTCAGATCGGTGAAAAAAGCCGGGCGGTTCAATGTTTGGAAAAAGCAGAGCGTATAGCCAAAAGTCCAGTGTTCTTGTCTGTCTGTGTAGGGCCATGGGTTCAAGTTGGTGAAAAAGATCGAGCCGTTGCATGCTTGAAGAAGATGGAGCGGATGGCAGGAAATTCCTTGGATTGGACGTACTGCGTTCAAGCATGGCTCCGTTCTTTAGAAGATATAGAAAATGCGCGACGGTGTCTGGAGCAGGCGGAGCATAAAGCAAAAGAGACTTATGAGTGGAGTTTATGCGCGGTCTACTGGGAGCAGATCGGCGATCAAGAGGGGGCGGCAGCGTGCAAAAAGAAAGCCGGAAAATGAAGGGAGAGTGTTGAGATGAAAAAAAGACGCAGTGGAGGACAAGTCGTGGTGAGTTTTCCAACCCTTGGAAACGTCCCGCGCCGCTGGGGAAACCCGCACAATAGGGCGATTATGAAGAATCAATGGAAAACAATGATGGCGTCAGCGGGCGACTCCGTTCTTGTCCGCGATGCTAGATAGACCCTATCCGAAAAGCTTTTTACGCTAGCGGGCTTGTCAGTTTTTTCTGTAAAATTCGTCATTTTAAAGTCGCTTTTTAAACTGCAAAACGCTAGCATTCAGCAACTTAGAAAAAAAGAAACTGCCATGCAAACCTCTAA
>JAOZMR010000080.1 GCA_029934215.1 Pontiellaceae bacterium
AGAATGGGTTTAAAGTCACGGTTCCGCCATACGGATTGAAAAGCTATCTGCTTCTATAAAATGCCATGAACATTCAACTCAACGAACATGCGTTTGAAACGGATGCCGATACGCTCTTTTCTCTGCGCGATGCTGAGAAGCCAGATGCCGATGTCGCCATTCTCAACGGCGCGGCACTGAGCGCGGATGCGCCGTTGACGGATGGCGATGAGGTCTGCCTGATTCGGCGCGGAGAAGCACCGTCTAAAGAGGCTCTCGAGGCCTTAATGGTCGCACGCCACACGCCGGGCGTTCACGAAAAACTCAAAGCAGCGACGGTCGGGATCGCAGGGCTCGGCGGTCTGGGCTCCGCCATTGCTGTTGCGCTTGCACGCGTCGGAATTGGCAAGCTGATTCTGGCTGATTTCGACGTGGTTGAGCCGAGTAACCTGAATCGCCAGCAGTATTTTATCGATCAACTTGGAGAGCTGAAAACCGATGCACTGGTTTCCAACCTTCGGAGAATTAACCCATACGTCGAACTCGAAGCACACGCTGTGAAACTGACGCGCACGACTGTTTTTCCAATGTTTGGAAACACTGATGTGATGATCGAGGCGTTCGATCGTGCGGAGCAAAAAGTGATGCTGATGCAGTCCTTCACTTCCGAAAAACCGGACACTCCATTCATCGGTGCCTCCGGCATGGCTGGGTACGGTTCCGGCGAAACTATCGGCATCAAAAAGATCGGAAATAGCATCTATGTGGTGGGTGACCTGGCGACCGGCGCAGAGCCCGGATGCGGTCTTATGGCGCCTCGCGTCGGAATCGCCGCAGCCATGCAGGCGAACCTTGCGCTACGTTTAATTGTAGATTGATAAGTTTCTAGTTGAATTTTTCTCAAAAATGGGAGAAACTCTACGGGTTATTGATAAGATTTTTAATAAGGAGATAAATGAGCACGAAAGAAGCGTACAAGCTGGCGAAGGAGCGTTATGCCGCATTTGGAATTGATACCGATGCAGCAGTAAAGAAAACTCTCTGCCTTCCGATTTCCCTTCACTGTTGGCAGGCCGATGATGTCGCAGGATTTGAAACCAAGCCGGAAGGGCTTGATGGCGGCGGGATTATGGCGACCGGGAACCACCCAGGACGCGCATCCAACGGGGAAGAAACTCGCGCCGACCTCGAAAAAACAATGTCACTAATCCCTGGCGTTCAACGAGTGAATGTACATGCATGCTACTCTGAAACCAATCAATATGTGGATCGCGACGAAATGACTGTTTCCGGTTTTCAGAAGTGGATCGCCTGGGCGAAAAAAATGGGAATCTGCCTCGACTTTAATCCCACCTTTTTTGCTCATCCGAAAGCCGAGGATGGATATACCCTTTCGCATCCCGATGACGATATCCGTGCGTTCTGGGTGAAACATGGGAAAGCCGCTCGCAAGATCGCGGAAGCTATGGCGGAGGCTCAAGGCTCGCCTTGCTTCGTCAATTGGTGGACACCCGACGGATCGAAAGATATTCCTGCCGACCGTTTTGGTCCGCGCAAACGCATGGTCGCCTCATACGACGAAATTATGGCGGACGAATCGGTCGACAAAACCAAGTGCGTTGATTTCATTGAGAGCAAGCTCTTTGGCATCGGCTCCGAGGAATACGTAGTCAGCTCTGCCGAGTTTTGCTCCGACTATTCCATCAGTCGCGGCATGGGTTTGTGCATGGATATGGGACACTATCATCCAACAGAAACCATCCACGGCAAAATCTCGAGCCACCTTCAGTTCATCGATCAAATTCTTCTGCACGTCAGCCGTCCAGTCCGTTGGGACTCCGACCACGTCGTCATCTTCAACGACGACCTTAAAAACGTCTTCCTCGAAATCCAACGCGGCGACATCTGGGATCGCGTCGTGCTCGCGCTCGACTTCTTCGACGCATCGATCAACCGAATCGGCGCCTACGTCACAGGAACCCGCGCTGCACGTAAAGGAATCCTCTACGCACTCCTCGACCCAACAGCCCAGTTGCAAGCCTACGAAGCTGAAGGCAAAAATGCGCAGCGTCTAGCCCTGATGGAGGAGTTCAAATCCATGCCATTCGGCGCGATATGGGATCACCTCTGCGAAGAAGCGGGCGTACCCGTCGGAGCCGATTGGATTGCGGAAATGGAGCAATACGAAAAAGACGTGCAATTGAAGCGATGAAAACGTGGACATCCAACAGCCCTTCCCGCACATGGGAAATTGCGGCGGAGTTTTTCCAAACCCTGGAAAAGCCCGCCATAATTGCCCTGCACGGGGATCTTGGCGCGGGCAAAACCTGCTTCACCCAGGGGCTCGCGCAGGCGGCAGGCGTCGTGGAACCCGTGTGTAGCCCCACGTACACGCTCATTAGTGAATATCAGGGAGACGTTTCGTTTCATCATATCGATCTCTACCGGTTGGGAAGCCCAGAAGAGGCATACAACCTCGGGCTCGACGAGTATTTAGAAAGCGACGGCATCACCGTCATCGAATGGGCTGAACGCGCCGCAGAACTCATTCCGCCGAACGCGATTCATCTCCAGCTCAAACGCGGAGAAGATGAACAAACGCGAACCATCGAGATCGTGGAGAATCCATAATGATTACACTCGGAATAGAATGTTCATCGCGCCAGGGAAGTGTTGCGTTGCTCAGCGACGGAAAACTGCTCGCCGAGAAAAGCTGGATCGCGGAACGCGTCCGCCACAACACAATTTTCCAAACCTTGGAAAACCTCATGGGAGACGCGAAGATCTCATACACCGACATCTCACTCTACGCGGTGGGGCGTGGTCCAGGATCGTTCTCTGGAATGCGCATGAGCTTTGCGATTGCCCAGGCGCTTGCTTTGCCGACCAAAACCGCCGTGCGGGCCATCAGCAGTGGTGCCGCAATGGCGCTCGTTGCCGCACGCGAAGGCGCAGAAAAGATTGCCATCATCGGGGACGCACGCCGCGGACAAGTCTGGCTAGGGTTGTTTAATGCAGAAGCTGCCTATCCAACAATCGATGAGGACTGGAAACTTGTTCCATACAACGACGTCTCCATATCTGAAGAAACAGTCATCATTAGCCCAGAGGCGGAACGTTTGACTGCAATTTTTCCAACCCTTGGAACCCCCCGATTTCCGCATGCCAAAGAGATCGCCGAGCTAGCGAATATGCAGACCGATCCGGAGCCATTTGAGCCGCTCTATATGCATCCGCCCGTTTTTGTTGAGCCGAAAACCACCCCTTAAATCGACGACGAAAGAGGCTGCCTCGAAAGAAGGCATCCGTCGCCGTAGGAGTAAAAACGATACGCTTGATCTTTTGCATGCTCGTACGCCGCGTGCATTCGATCGAGTCCTGCGAAGGCGGAAACGAGCATAAAAAGCGTGGAGCGCGGAAGATGAAAGTTTGTTAACAGAAGATCCACGATCTTGAACGGATAGCCAGGGGTGATGAAGATATCCGTTTTGCCCGTGAACGGTTTAATTACACCCACATCCGTTGCGGCACTTTCGAGCAGGCGAAGCGAAGTGGTTCCAATTGCAATCACCCGTCCGCCCGCCGCTCGTGTTGCGTTGATCTTCTCAACCGTCGCTTGCGTGAGAGTCCCCCACTCGGCGTGCATTTTGTGCTCCTCTGTATTATCCACTTTCACGGGGAGAAATGTTCCTGCGCCAACGTGCAACGTAACGGTTTCAAACGCAACCCCTCGTTCTTCCAGCCCTTGGAAAAGTTCCTGAGTGAAATGAAGCCCGGCGGTCGGAGCGGCGACCGCACCTTCTTCTTTTGCGTAGACGGTCTGATAATCGTTTCGATCGGTCTCTCGCTCGCCATCCTTCCGCTCGATATACGGAGGAAGCGGCATGCGTCCATGTGTTTCCAATGCTTGGAAAAGTTCATCGCCACCGCAATTGAATTTTAAACGAATATCTCCGCCCTCTCGCTTCTCCGTCACCACAGCAGAAAAACCGTCGGACCAATCGACGCGCTGACCCACCTTGAGCCGTTTACCTGGTTTTGCGAAAGCGAGCCATTCGTCGTCCGCTGTACGCATGTGAAGGGTCGCCTCAATTTTCACAGCATCGCGCAGACCATCGAGCCGAGCTGGGATCACCTTCGTATTATTGCCGATCAGCAGATCGCCGGGTTGAAAACAGCTCGGCAGATCGCGCATAACGCGATCCACAAAGCCTTCATGAGTCAAATCGAGAAGGCGTGCGGAATCGCGCGGGCTCGCTGGGCGATCCGCGATAAAGCGTTTAGGGAGGTCGAAATCGAAAAGGTCTACTTTCATGAGAGATATGGGAGCGGAGAGTGAATAATTAAACAGAGAGATTAAACTAGAAAAAGGAAAGAACAGCGCTGAAAGCGAAGCAAATCCCCTTCACCTCCACCCAGTACTCCCTCCCCTACCCTATCCATGTCGTTCGCCTGTGCGATCAATTTTGAGTTTCGCCAGGCAAAGCCTAGAGCTATCGTCCTTGCTCAAGGAAACCTTCGAGCTTCCTGATGCGGGTCGGATGGCGCATTTTACGAAGTGCTTTGGCTTCGATCTGACGTATGCGTTCGCGTGTTACTTTGAACTTGCGTCCCACTTCTTCTAGTGTTCGCGGGTAACCGTCATCGAGACCAAAGCGTAGACCAAGAACCTCTTGTTCGCGTGTGGTGAGCGTTTCGAGAACATCTCCAATCTTTTCGCGCAATAGGCTGAATGCGGTCATTTCGGCGGGATTTTCAGCGGTCTTGTCTTCGATGAAGTCTCCGAAGCTGGTGTCGTCGCTGTCGCCGATCGGTGCCTGTAGAGAAATGGGCTGCTGTGCAATTTTTAGAATGGCGCGAACACGTTCCACGGGTAGTTCTAAATCGTCGGCGAGTTCGTCGGGTGTTGCTTCGCGTCCGAACTCCTGAAGAAGCTGTTTTTGAACGCGAAGGAGTTTGTTGATGGTTTCGATCATGTGCACCGGAATGCGGATGGTGCGTGCCTGGTCTGCGATGGAGCGAGTGATTGCTTGGCGAATCCACCAGGTGGCGTAGGTGGAGAATTTGTAGCCTCGGCGATATTCAAATTTCTCGACTGCTTTCATTAGCCCCATGTTTCCTTCTTGAATGAGGTCTAGGAAGGAGAGTCCGCGATTGGTGTATTTTTTCGCGATGCTGATGACGAGGCGAAGGTTTGCTTCGATCATTTCAGTTTTTGCTCTGAGACCTTTTTCGAGCCATGTGCTGAGTAGGCGGTAGTGCTCGACAAATGGATCGGCTTCCATCAGAAGTTTTTTCTCGAGTTCTTTGATTTGTTCGTGGGTGTCTGCGAGTTTGGTCGGAGCATCTTTTGCTCGGCTTTTCCCGAATTTTACTGTATCTTTCTGAAGGGCTCGCATTTGTTTGTAGAAGCGATCGGATACTGGAACAATATCCTCGATGGCTTTTTGTTTGAAAAATAGTTTGAGGTAGTTGTCGGAGAGTCGAGCTTGTGCCTTTTCTTGGAGTTTTTCTTTTTTGGCTCGTTCTTCTTTTGTTTTTGCACGAATAGAGGCGAGGAAGTGTTTTTCGGAGACGTCCTGGTTGCGTTTGATTCCTTGAAGTACTTTGGGGAGTAGTTTGAAGTAGTCTTCGCGGCATTCCACATGTTTATCGCTCACAACGCGGTCGAAGCGTTGTTTGCCTTGTTCGATTTGATCGATCACATCGAGGTATGCATCGGTGGCGCAGCCGATTCGATTGAAGAGGCGGGTGGTGTTGATTTCCGCTTCTTCGATCCGTTTGGAGATTTCAACCTCTTGTTCGCGTGTCAGGAGTGGGACTTGTCCCATCTGTTTGAGATACATGCGAACGGGGTCGTCGAGAACGTCGCTTCGAGCACTCTGTTTTTCGCGCTCTTCTTTTTCCATCCGGGCTTTATAGTCTTCCACTTCGTCGGACCGAATGATTTCGATTTCCATGCTCTTGAGAAGCCCAGTGACTTTTTCTACATCGTCGACAACAACCAGATCCTCCGGCAGAGCTTCTTCTACATCGTCGGTTGTGAGGAAGCCGTGATCTGATGCAAGTGCAATCAGTTCCTTGATTTTATCATTGCGCTCTTCTCGCGACATGATGGAGGTTGGCATGGCATCGATTTGTGCATCAATCGTTTCGTCACCTAGTTTGCTAGTCTTCTTTCCCGCTTCTGGTTTCCCCTTTGACCGCGCCTTTTTTGCGGCTACTTTTTTCTTCGAAGCAACCTTCTTTTTGGCGGATGCCTTTTTGGCGGGCGCTTTTTGGGCTGGCTCCTTTTTGGCTTCAACTTTTTTCTTCGCAGCACCCTTCTTTTTTGCGGGCGTTTTTTTGGCTGGCGCCTTTTTGGCTTCAACTTTTTTCTTCGCAGCAACCTTCTTTTTGGCAGGCGCTTTTTTTGCGGCTGGCGCCTTTTTTTTTGCTGGCGTTTTTTTCGCGCTTTTCTTTTCGGTTTTCTTTTTATTATCAGCCATTAAAATATCCTTTTTACCGTTTACGGGCACAGCTCACCTATTGTGGCGAAAGAACGAAGGAGTTTAGATGGAAGACCTGTTTCGTCAAGCGCAATACGCAGGATAATCTTTTCCTTTTTACTGTCAGGTTTTTATGAAAAATCTGTTTTACTCCAAATAGATTGATTAAACAGCTGGAAAATGTATCGAAATGAAGCGTAAAAAAGGAGATTCCTGTGGCGAAAATTGACAAATGGTTAACGCAGATGGTAGCACGCGAAGCGAGTGATCTGCATCTTTCAAGTGGATATCGTCCCTGTTTTCGTATTCACGGCGACATGACTTTTCTGACTAAAGACGCCGTGCTTGAGCCGGAGATGAACCGTGATATTATTTATGAGATTATGCCGGAGCGAAACCGTGAGGAGTTTGAAACGCGCTGGGATACAGATTTCGCCTATGCGTTGGAGGGGCACGGGCGTTTCCGTGTCAATGTTTTCAAGGACCTTAATGGGGTTGGCGCGGTTTTGCGTATTATCCCCGAGGAGCCACTCACGCTAAGCCAAATTGGGCTAACCGATTCAAAAGCCATCCAGTATTTCTGTTCCAGCAATAAGGGTTTATTGATTGTAACGGGGCCAACAGGAAGCGGAAAATCCACAACTCTAGCGGCCATCGTCGATTTTCTTAACCGCACTCGCACCGGCCACATCATTACCATCGAAGACCCTGTTGAGTTTGTTCACAAATCCAAGGGATGTTTAATGAATCAGCGCGAGGTTCATTCGCACACCAAGAGCTTTAGTGGGGCGCTGCGTTCTGCATTGCGCGAGGATCCAGACATTGTTCTGCTCGGCGAAATGCGCGACCTCGAAACAACAGAGGTTGCACTTGAAACGGCGGAAACCGGCCATCTGGTGCTCGCAACGCTCCATACAAACACGGCAACATCCACGGTCGAACGTATTATTGATCAGTTCCCTGGGAACCGACAAAACCAGATCCGCTCCCTGCTCTCTAACACGCTGCTCGGAGTCATGTCGCAAACGCTGTGCAAGAAAAAAGAGGGCGGTCGAATCCTCGCGCCAGAGATTCTGGTCTGTACGTCTGGCATCCGCTCCAATATTCGCGACGGAAAAACGCATGTGATTAACTCGTCCATACAGACTGGAAAAAAGTTAGGGATGATCACGCTAGAGGAAAGCCTTTTTCGGCTCGTCGCTGACGGCACCATTACCCCGAAAGAGGGCTACCTGCAATCCCTCGATAAAGGATTTTTCGAGAAAAAACTCGAAGAGAACGGTTTATCCCTCGACAAAACCCTTGTGGAGCTCGACCAATTCTCTGGGAATAAAGAGGCGGAAGCGAGTAGCGAGAAGACGCCCGCGCAACTCCGTGAACGCGCATGGAAGTTGGCGACGAATAGCAATACGGCGGATCGTGACGGAAGCAAAGCGCTAGAGTTCATCTCGAAGGCGCTCCAGCATGGCGAAACCGATGCGGAGGGTTTGATGATTCTTGCTGCGGCGCACGCAGCGAAGGATGAGTTTAAAGTGGCAGTGGAGACGATTAAACGGGCCATACAGCTCGCCAAACAGGAGAAGGACGCAGCTCGGCAAATGGAGTTGAAGACCCACCTTGCCTGCTATAAAAAGGCGCACCCTATTCCGTAATTGAACGCCGGAGGAGTGTGCAATAAAACGCAGCCCCTTCCTACTCAGAGGATGATGCGTGCTTTTTTCCAACCTTTGGAAACTTCGGATGCCAGTTCTTCCAATCCTTGGAATTCTTGGGTGTTGACCCATTCGACGTTGAGCTGGGTCCGGAACCACGTCATTTGTCGCTTCGCGAGTTGTCGAGTGCGGATGATGGTGCGCTCTTTCGCCTGCGCTTCGGTCATCTCGTTTTTTATTACGGCGAATGCCTCGGCGTATCCGATCGCTTTTTCGGCGGTGGTTGATAAGGAGAAATTCATGAGACCGCGAGCCTCTTCGATGAGCCCGTCCGCGTACATCTGGTTCACACGAACGGCGATTCGTTTGAGAAGAATCTCCCGTTCGACGTGCAGACCAATGACGGTTGGTAGCTCTTTTTTCCAAGGGTTGGAATCTTTTGCGCCGAGGGTGGGTGCTTTTTCGAGGAGGCGGACGAGGCGACGCGGGTTTTCTGGGTCCGAGAGAGCGGCGTAGGCTTTTGGCGCGGCGGCTCGGGCTTCAGCTTGGAGCTCGTTTAGCGTCATTTTTTCGGCCCGGGCTCGGAGTGCTTTGTCGGCGGCGGGTTGTTCGGTTAGACCGGCGAGCAGGCATTTTACATAGAGACCGGTTCCGCCGGCGACAATGGGGGTTTCCAACCCTTGGAAGGCTGGACGTATTGCGTTGAGCCAGTCACCGACGCTGTAGGCGCTGGATGGTTCGGAGAGATCGATGCCGTGATACGCAACCGTTCCGCGCTCCTTTGCGGTCGGTTTTGCGGTTCCAATATCCATCCCTCGGTAGATGTTCATGGAGTCGGCGGAGACCAACGGGGCTGCGGTTTTTTCGGCGAGAAGCTGTGCGATTGTGCTTTTGCCGGAGGCGGTTGGTCCAACGAGAATGTACGCTTGCGGTGGCGTTGTTGTTCTCTCGCTGGCCATTAGTCGACGACCTCGTTTTTTAACGGATGCTGCGGATGCCAGAGCGAGGAGAGCAGGTATAACCCAACCGCAATGCAGATGGCGGAGTCGGCGATGTTGAATGATGGCCAATGATGTGCGCCGATATGAATGTCGAGAAAGTCGGTAACCCAGCCGAACTTTATGCGGTCGATCAGGTTGCCAAGTATACCGCCGAGCATGAAGCCGAGGGCGATGCGATGGTCGAGTGTTGGGTTGAGTACGCGACGATGGAATGTCGATAGCATCACGAGAACGATGATGGAGAGCAGGATAAGAACATCCTGCTGTCCACCAAGCATTCCCCAGGCCGCGCCCGGATTCCGTACGTAGACAAGGTTAAAGAATCCGGGAATTACCGCTAGGGGTTCGCCTCCGTAGATGAAGACCTCACGCACCCATACCTTGGTGAGCTGATCGAGCACAACGATGAAGAGTGCTAAAATGATTGCGAGCATGGCACGTCTCCTTTTTAACCGATTTTGTGGGTGCTGTTGTTCGTTCGCCTGAACTATTTACCATGCATGGTTCCGCCAAAAGGACGGAAGCGGGAGCGACCTTGTTCAATCTCGGACTGCGCGCTAACGGTGTACCGAACATAGGGAAGCGCAGATAAGCGCGCCTTGGGGATGTCCTCCTCGGTTAGCTCGCAAATGCCATAGGTTCCTTTTTCAATCCGACGAAGCGCTGCGTCAATCTCAAAAATCACTTCCTGCTCAGACCCCATCAAGTTGAGCTCCATTTCCCGATCAAAGGTGTCGGTTCCCTGGTCCGACAGCGAAGGATCGCGCTGGTTTGCTGCCTTGTTGTCGCCCTTCAATGTGCTGTATTCACCAGATACACGCTCTCGTAGATTCAATAGACGCTCTTTAAATTCGTTAATCTCTGCGTCTTCATAGATTTTTCGCGGACTGATCTTTTTTGCATCCATCGCTTCAACCGGAACGCGTTTTATTTTTTGGGTAGTGGGCTTTTTTAAAACGGCCTGTTTGAGAACCACTTTTTCAGCAGGATCCTTTTTCTTTGCTGTCTTCTTTGCTGTTTTTTTCGCAGGAGCCTTTTTTGCGGTTTTCTTTTTTGGAGTCTTTTTAGTGGTCATTCTTTTTTAGCCCTTTCCCTATTGAGTCTACACGAATTCGATGAAAAACGAACGGAGCTTGTATCACCTCGACCCATCATGTGTCAATCGGTTACCAACAATGAAACTGCGTATCGGCGATCTGCGCCCATTAGAGTTC
>JAOZMR010000330.1 GCA_029934215.1 Pontiellaceae bacterium
GTTATAGGAATGAGTGGGTTTGGTAGAAAAATCGGAATTTCCGATTTTTCTCATGGTGTCCCCTTTTTCCAATTCGCCTTCTTTGTAGATATTAAGGATGTGTTCATTCACCGTTGAGCGGCTTTTGTTAAAAAGCGCTGTCATTTGGTCCATCGTTAACCAAACGGTCTCCTCCTCAATATGGACAGAAAGATCCGAAAGACCATCCGCACTTTTATAGATAATAATTTCACCGTTTTCTTTAGCCATACGTCTATCCAAGCCTCTTCAATTCTGAGTTCACTCTAAACTCTACACCATTTCCAACCTTCGGAAAACCCTCCGCCGAAACTTCCAAACATCGGAAAAATTCATCGCCACGCTGAAAACGCAGCGATAAATAATTTTTGTATTCAAAAATAGTGACCACCGGAAACGATTCAAGAACCCCGATGCGTCATCACTTCCTCATACGCCTTATTCAACTTCTTTGTCTGCTCGTTCGCAAAATCAAGAAACCCTTTTGGGAGTCCTTTGGATTGTATTTTGTCGGGATGATATTCAGACACCGCCCGGCGATACTTTTTCCGAATCTCCTGATCCGACTCCTCCCCTGTACAACCCAGCACCTCATAACTCTCATCCAAACTCGAAACCGACCCCGTCTGAGCCTCCGTATATCTGGATGCAGGAATTCCAAGATGCAGGGGAATCTCCTTCAAAATGGCATCCTCATTGGGATGAACTCGACCATCCGCATTCGCAACATCCCACAACATCCGATACACCATCTCGCGCATCTCCACATCCGCGATACGGGAATATTGCGCGGCATAATCATAAATAGAGACGTCATCCAGCCTCGCATTATTAAAAATCTTCACCGCAGCACTTTTATCTTCAGAATCGAGATTCATCTGATCAAAAAAGCCAAGAACCGTCTTCACCTCCCGTTCGCAAATCACCCCGTCCGCCTTCGCCATCTTCGCGAACATCGAACAAAGAGCCACGAAAAAGATCGTCTGACTCTCCTGCACCGAGAACTGCTGTTTATTGTTTCCAAAGCTCGACCCAATCCACGCGCCAATTCCCGCGCCGATGGGTCCACCGATAGCCATTCCAACACCCGCCCCAACTCCTGCACCTAACCACGACATAATTTATATCCTTTCTTGTTATTCAGTTCCAAACATTAAACAATTTTCAATTGTCTGCACAGACATCTTTTTCGGGAAGTTCCATCATTCCCCACAAACCGTCTAAGTCAGGAGGAAGGGAAAGGCTCTCAAACAAATCCTTTTTCCAAACTTCTGGTTTATTTTGTCCGAACCATTGATTCAGCTTTTTGCCTACAACAACATTGAAATACTGTTCCCCATGCACCCAACGCTTTAACTGTTCTTCTTGAAAAAGTTTTTTTGCGTCACCCAAACGTGCTTGATACGTCTTCCAGATCTCTTCAACCAACAATACAGAACGTTCTAAAGCACCAACACTCTGATCTATGATTCTCTTAATTATTGCATCACTAGTCGACATGGCTGCACCCGCCCTTCAATTGTAACTCAATGCGTTTGCCCTGATTTTCGTAACGCTTCCATACGTTCACGGCATGTGAAGTCAAAACCAACTGCCCCCCTTTTTCTCCCACCAAATTCTCGAGGGACGCAAGAAACGGATCGACCAACGAAGGATGTAAATACAAATCCGGCTCATCGATCAAAACGATGCCACCCTTTTGAAGCCAGCGGCTAACGAGATAGAGCAAAATCAAAACCTGACGCTCACCCGCGCTCAATTCATCCAAAGAATGATGCTTCTTTTTAGCCCCCTTGATCACAACCCTCAACCGATTCTCTCCAGGGGGAATATTCGGATCAATCTCCTTTCCAATCAGAAAACGATTCATGCCCAGAATCACCTCGTGATACCGATGCAACTGGGTTGTCTTTAATGTAATCAACGACCCCTCAAGCTGACCTTTTTTCCAATCCTCGGAAACCTGATAACGAGTCAGCCATCGTTGCGACAACAAATCAGGAGCTGGCTCAGAAACGTTTTTAGTTGGCGCAACCCATTGACGCTCCTCAGAATCCAAATAAACAACACTCGGTCCCGTAACGGGATCAAAACAACGCTGAAGAATCTCAATCTCCTTAAACCAAGAACTCACCCACTCCTCCTGCGGAATCAGTAACCTCTTTTGAGATCGACCATTTCCAGATGCAACCGACTCACCAATCCAATCGACATCAGAGGTTTTTGCGACCAACTCCACAACCCACGCCTCATCTCCAAAAACAAGCCCGACCGGTTTCTCCGAAAACGGCATTACGCCATCAAAAACAACCGCCGCGCCCTCCCATTGTTGAAGACACAAACGAGCCTGCTTCGCTTCAACTTGTTGCGGACGACCCTTCCGACCACTCAACCAAAAAGGAACCATCTGCCAAAGCATCGCCACCGCACGAAGAGCCGTTGACTTCCCACACCCATTTGGCCCCGTAAAAAGAACGCACTCCTCCGGCGCACCCAACCACTCATTCTCGAACGAAATCACATCATCCGAAAACGGGCCAACACCCTTCAAATATATTTTAGTAATTTTCATAACAAACCCACCTCTCCCTTAAACTCTACACCATTTCCAGACATTGGAAAACTCTGCCGCCGAAACTTCCAGACCTTGGAAAATTTCATCGCCGCCTGAAAGCGTAGCGATAAATAATTTTTGTATTCAAAAATAGTGACTGTCAAGGAATGGTTCAAA
>JAOZMR010000081.1 GCA_029934215.1 Pontiellaceae bacterium
AAAAGGTCTGTCGTTTTGTTCGCGCAGACAGCGCACAGGCGTTAAAAGACCGGCTCAGAACCCATAAAAAAGTCAGAAAGCCAACCAATCGTTGAATCAAACTATCAATTGAATGCGGGGAAATTGAATTCTTTACGAACCATCAAAAAAGCCAGTCTAAATTGATTTGCGCCCTGCTCAAACAGAGAAAAGAGTTTCGACGGCAGCTGCGATGGTGGTTCGTTCGTCGTCCACCACGCCCAACACCGCGTCGGCCCGTTCGTTCAGGAGAGTCCAGTCGATTCCGAGCGGCGCACCGAGGTGGGTTTTCTTTGAAATGGCTTCGGCTGGGCTCATGGTTTCCAGTTCATCCAGATTCTCTTTCACATGATGATATGCGTCGCGGAACGCCATGCCTTCGCCCACGAGTTCGAGAGCGCGATCGGTCGCGAATACGTCTGGAGTGAATCCAGCGATCAGTGCTTTTTCGTTCACTTTAATGGCTTCAATGAAAGGTGCGAGGACACGAAGGCATGAGCGCGTGGTTGCGATGCCGTCCATAAATGGCTCTTTTGCATCCTGTAGGTCGCGGTTGTAGCCAGACGGCGATCCTTTAATTAAATCGTAAACCGCCAGTTCATATGCTTTCACTTTGGAGGCGCGAGCGCGAACCAGCTCGATTACATCCGGATTTTTCTTCTGCGGCATAATGCTGCTGCCCGTTGTCAGTTCATCAGGAAGCGTGAAATAACCAAACTCTGGCATCGTGAAAAGCATCAGGTCCTGCGCCATGCGCGAAAGCGAGAGCATGACCTGGCTCATCGCGCCTAGGATGATACTTTCATTTTTGCCTCGGCTGTTGTTCGCGTAAAGGACGTTGTGAACGGGGCAGTGAAACCCGAGCAAATCCGAAACGAGTTCGCGATCGATTTCAAGCGGCACGCCATAACTTGCGGCGGATCCGAGCGGACTCTGGTCGTTTAATTCGTAGGCGCTGATGAGTAATTCGCAGTCGTCGAGCAGACTTTCCGCATGCGCGGATGCCCAGAGCCCGACCGAGGACGGCATTCCCGGCTGCATATGCGTTCTTCCAACCATTGGAACTTTTTTGTGCGTCTCCCCAAAAGCTAGGAGCGCAGAAATGAGTCCGCAAGCCTCTTCGATTGTTGCGAGGATTTCTTCGCGAGCGTAGAGGCGTAGGTCGAGCGCCACCTGGTCGTTGCGGCTTCGGCATGTGTGTATTTTTTTGCCGAGGTCGCCAAGCGTTGATGTTAGGGTCCGTTCGACCGCCAAGTGAACATCTTGATCGGAGAGGCGAATTTCGAAATCGCCGGAAGTTGCTAATGCGATGATTTTTTTTAGCTCGCAAATGATTTTGGTGCGCTCGGGTTTTGTGATAACTGGCGGCATCATTTCGGAAAGCATCGTTATGTGTGCAGCTGTTCCGATGCAGTCGGAGTGAATCAGGTTGATATCCAGTTCGACATCGCGCCCCGCTGTAAAAGCAAGCACGTCCTTTCCAATTGTTCCTACCGTCGTTTTTTCTGTTTTCATTCGTTTCTTTTTTTTGTTTTAGGTTTCAAGCGTATCAACTATTAAAATTTAGTGTTGAAGTTTTTGCATTTCGCAAAAAAGCCCGTTGCGAGCAATCAGCTCCTTGTACGAGCCGATTTCTGCGATACGGCCCTCTTTCATTACGACAATTCGATCCGCCTGCCGGATGGTTGAGAGTCTGTGAGCGACAATGAAGGTGGTTCGATTTTGAATGGCGTGGTCGATGGCTTCTTGCACTTTTTTCTCGGACACGACATCGAGCGCGGAGGTTGCTTCGTCGAGGATCAAGATGCTCGGATCGCGAACCAGTGCGCGAGCGATGGCGATCCTCTGGCGCTGACCGCCAGAAAGCAGTGCTCCGTCTTCGCCGATTCGTGTGTCGAGCCCTTCTGGAAGATCGTCCACCATATCTGTCAAATTTGAGAGCCGGAGAACCTGTCGAAGGGTTTTCTCTGCGACATCGTTTCGTCCGTACGTGATGTTTTCGCGCATCGATCCAGAAAAGAGAACGGTCTCTTGCGGAACCACTGAAACGAAGCGCCGAAATGTGCGCATATCGAGCTCTTCTATGTTTGTTTCGTCCAAAAAGAGAGTCCCTTTTTGCGCTCGATGAAATCCGTTTAACAATTGAACCACCGTCGATTTGCCGGCTCCACTTTCGCCAACAAATGCAATACATTCACCTGCTTTAACTTTTAGAGAAAAATCCGTAATCGTATCTTTGGTCGCATTTTCGTATTGGAATCCGACTTTCTCAAAACGGACATCTCCTTTCACCGATTCTACCACTCGCCGGCCTTCATTATATTCAATATCTGGGCATTCGATCACTTCGCCGAGCGAGCGAATTGATTCCATTCCTTTTGCTAGTTGCGGAACCATATTCAGCAATCCAGTCACGGACTGGACAATCATGCCGAAGAGACCTTGGAATAGTACGATCTCCCCGATGTTGATCCAGCCTTTCCAGCAAAACCAGCTCAGAACCGCCATCCCTAATAGCATTGTGATCTGAAATGTCGCCCAAGAGGAGGAGGAAAAAAGCGCATTCATCATGTCTAATCGGCGCCCCTGCTCATGCACCGCCTGGAACTGTTCATCGCTCCGCTGGGTCGCCTCGGTTTCCAGCCCGTGCGCACGGGCGACAGGAATCATGCTGATCATCTCTGTCACCTCTGAAGACATTTGCTCCACCTCCGAGCGGAATTCGCGATTTCGTTCGCGCATTTGACGGCGGAAAAGCAGTCGCAATCCTGCGCTGAGCGGGACGAGGACAATATAGAAAATGAGCATGCGAGGTTCTCGGAACGCCGTTACACTAAAAGCCACCAAACAGGTCAAAGCAGCACTCAGCCCCATCTCTCCCAAAAACATGCACATCGTTTGAATCTGTTCAACATCGCGAAGCACTTTGATCTGCAGTCGGCCCGACTCGGTTCGGTCGTGAAATGCAATTGATAGTTGCTGAAAGCGGTGTGCAACCGAGCTGCGTAGCTGTTTTTCCATCCGACGAACCGATCGACTCAGCAAGGATACATAAAAAGTATGCGTTAAAATGTTTTGCAGCATCAGCGCTGCCAGCACGATAAAATAGAACGGAAGATTTTCGAGCGGATATTCCGCAGGCTCTGCCAATGTATTGATGATACGCGCAAGCAAAAAAGGAGTGGCCCAGCTTGGTGATAATTTAATCACGAATAGCAAAATCAGAAACAGGTACTGGTACCACGTTCGGTTCAGTAGATAGAACAGTGTGCGAACTGGACGGCTGCTTCGGTAGTCATATTCAAGTGGTTTGCTCATTAAAAGGTTCCTGTTTTTTATCGCCTACAAATCTACACGAAAACCCAGTTGTCTTCCAGACATTGGAAAAATTAATCGCCGTAGCACTCATATATCTGCCTGTTTTCGGGCTTTCTTTTGTCGTCGGAGTTCGAGTTTTTGTTCGGTGGATGAAAATGGGGCGTTCCTCGGCTTCCATTCTTCTGTCGTTTCTGTATCTTGTTCTCTTGTGTTGTCGATCGTGATCGGTGGATTTTAAAGGAAGTTAGGTTGTGTTATGTCTGAAGTGTTTAGGGCGAAAAATTTTGTTCTCTATAAAAATGCGCCGGCGGTTGTCGAGCATGTGGATGCGAAAATTTCTATTCAATTGGTGAGCGGGAAAAAGGTGAGTGTCCGACCTAAGGATATTCAGTGGCTCCATGCAGGTCCGTTGGGGGCTTTCGAGGAGCTGGATGTTGTGGCTGATGTGGATCTTGAGGGGACCTGGGAGCTTCTTTTGGGGGAGTCTGTTGAGCTGAGCGAGCTGGCGGAGCTGATGTGCGGTGAGTGTACTCCTGCGTCTGTTTGGCGGGCATGGGGGGTTCTTGATGAAGAGGTTTGGTTTACTGGTTCTATTGATGCGGTTGTTGCGCGTCCAAAAGCGGATGTGGATGCAATTTTGAATAAGCGGCGTGAAAAGGAGGCGGAGGCGGTGCGCTGGCTGGATTATTTGCAACGGGTTAAGGGGAATGATTTTTTGCCCGAAGATTTGGGTCATTTGAGCGACGTTCAACGGTTGGCTTATCGTAAGGCTTCGATGAATCGTACGTTGAAGGCGTTGGGGATTGAGGTGGTTCCTGAGAGGGCGCATCGGATGCTTCTTCAGATGGGTTTGTGGGATGATACGGTGAATCCGTATCCCGCTCGATTCGATTGCGCGACGTCTCAACCGGTGATGGAGGTGCCTGCGCTTCCGGTGGAGCAACGTAGGGATTTGACGGAGCTTGATGCGTTTGCGATTGATGATGATAATTGCAGCGATCCGGATGATGCGATTAGTCTTGATGGCGATGCTCTTTGGGTTCATATCGCTGATGTTGCCGCGCTTGTTCCGCCGGATTCGCCGATCGATGTGGAGGCTCGAGCTCGTGGCGCGAATCTTTATTTGCCGGAGGCGGTGATTCATATGCTTCCGCAAGGTGTCACGGAGGCGCTCGGGCTGGGTCTGCAGGAGCGTTCGCCCGCGCTGTCGTTTCGGGTTGAATTGGATGAGTCTGGGGAGGCGATGTGTTTGGAGATTACGCCGAGCTGGGTTCGCGTTGAGCGCGTTAGCTATTCTGTTGTAGATCAAAGGCTGGATGTTTCGCCGTTTAAGGAGATTCGCGCGATTACCGAGAAGTTTCGAACGCACAGGTTCGAGCAAGGAGCGTCGGATATTATTCTCCCAGAAGTTAAGGTGAAGACGTCGGTTGTTGGCGAGCTCTATAATTTCTCCGTTTCGCATGAATTGGGTCTTAAAACTCCTGCGGAATATTCGGTTAAAATCACTGATCTGCCTCGGTTGATGAGCCGGGAGATGGTTACTGATGCGATGCTTATGACGGGTGAGGCGGTCGCGAAGTTTCTTGTTGAGCATGCAATTTCTGCTCCATTTGCATCGCAATCGCCTCCGGATGAGGTTTCGAATCCTGAGACTCTGGCGGAGATGTTTGCGTATCGCAAGAAATTCAAGCGGTCTACGCTTCATCTTGAGCCCGAGCTGCATGCGGGGCTTGGGCTCGAGCGTTATACTCGGGTGACTAGCCCGTTGCGTCGCTATTCGGATTTGCTTGTTCACCAGCAACTTCGTGCGTATCTCGCCGGTGTGCCGCTTATTGGTGAGGCGGATATGCTTAAACGAATGGCTGAGGCGGAGCTTGGCGGCGGGAATACGTCGATGGCGGAGCGACGAAGCAATCGACATTGGACTCTTCTTTATATGAAGCAGAATCCAGATGTTGTTTATCGGGGCGTACTTGTCGATAAGCGTGATGATCGAGGTACTGTGCTAATTCCAGAGCTTGCTATTGATGTTAAGTTGCGCCGTGTTGCTGATGTTGCGTTGAATTCCGAAATCCTTGTGCAATTGACTCGAGTTAACCTACCCGACCTAGAGTTTTCTTGCCGAGAAGTGAAGGGCGAGTGAGTTTTATTATGAAACGATCAATCTGGATTTCTATTGTTGTTGTTGCGGTTGGGCTGTGTGTGGTGCTCGGCGCGGCGAATCTTTTTTTGGGTGATCTGAATCAGGATGAGGGGTGGTATCTTTATGCCGCGAAACAGGTTGCTAGCGGTGAGGTTTTATATCGCGATTTTATGTTTACGCAGGGTCCGGTGTTCCCGCTGGTTTATGGCGTGGTTTTTCCAATCGTTGGAAAACTCGGTGTGGCGGGCGGTCGTTTGATTACGATGTTGTTCGGGCTGGGGTCGGTCGGGCTTGCGGCGTGGCTTGCGGCGAGGTCGGCGAAGCGGTTTTCGCGTCCGGCGGCGCTGTGCGCGTTGGCGCTGGCTGGCGTGAATGTGTATCAGAGTTATTTCACGACGATTGTTAAAACGTATAGCTTGTGTGCGTTTTTTCTGACGGCCGGGTTTGTTGCGCTTAGTTTTGCAAACGGAAAACGCGGTGCGAGCGGCGCGTTCTGGGGGGGCGTCCTTTTGGCGCTTGCGGCTTGTACGCGGCTTTCGGCCGGCGTGGTTCTTCCAATCGTTGGAATCTGGCTGATCGTGAACCGCAAGAGGGTGTTTCCGTTGGCGTGGGTTGCGTTTGGCTTGGGTGGTGGCGTTGTGTTGGCTGGGTTGCTGGGTTCGTTTTTTGTGATGGTGCCGGAGAATACGCATTTTGCGCTGCTTGGGTATCACGCAGGGCGTAGTCCTGGCGGCGTGGTTGAGCTGATGGCGTTGAAGGCGGGGTTTGTGTCGCGGTTTGTGCAGGCGTATTTTTTGTTCTCGGTGGGCTGTGTGTTGGCTCTTGTTTTTCGAAAGCAACGAACGAATGACGATGAAACGCCGTTTGCGCATCGTTTTGTTTCGCTTCTTTGGTTGTCTGGCGCGGCAATTACGTTGGTGCATTTTTCCGCGCCTTTTCCGTATGATGATTATCAGGTGGTGGTTTTCCCTGTGCTGGTTGCCGCGTTGGTCGCAACGCTGGTGCCGCGTTGTCCAGAGAAGATGTTGGGGCGCGTTGCGCTTGTGGTGTTGCTGGGCTCTACGGCTGCGTCTTTTTCGTCGCCGATCAATCAGAGTTGGCTGGTTCGCGGACGAGATCGCATTTGGTGGGAGTTTAAGGATGTGCCTGATTTGGTCTCGCTACAGAGAACGGGGGCGAAGATTCGCGAGCAACTCGGAGAGGATGGTTTGTTGCTAACCCAGGATGCGTATCTGGCGATTGAGGCGGGCGCGTCTCTTCCTCATGGGTTGCAGATGGGCCCGTTTTCCTATTACCCAGAGATGTCGACCGAGCGGGCGGAAACGCTGAATCTGTTGAATGAGGAGATGCTTCTTTCGCTTTTCTCCGAGACCTCTGCGTCGGTCGCGGCGTTCAGTGGATATGGATTAACGATTGAGTCTCCAAGCATTGGAAGAATTTCTTCCAAGGATTGGAAGGCTCTGCGATCTGTTTTGGAGATGAATTATAGTAAAACTTCCGAGATTCCAAGCTTTGGTCAAGCCCACACCACGCTTGAGGTTTTTAAGCGAATAACCAATAACGAATAACCAATATCTAAAAATGAAACTTTCTATCGTTATTCCCGCTCATAATGAAGAGCATCGGCTTCCGCCAATGCTGGAGGCGTACGCCTCTTTTTTCTCGGAAAAGTATGCCGATGATGCAGAGCTGATTGTTGTTCCGAATTTTTGTGACGATCGTACAGCCGAGGTGGCGCATGCGTTTGTTGAACGGTTTCCGATGGTGAGGGTTTTGGATGATCCTGGCTCTGTCGGAAAGGGCGGAGCGGTTTTGCTTGGTGCGCAGGCGGCTGTGGGGGATTGGGTCGGTTTTGTGGATGCAGATGGGGCGACTCCGCCGGAGTCGTTTGATGATTTGGTCGAGAATATCGGTCTCGATGGATGTATTGTTGCGTCGCGCTGGATGGCGGGGTCGACGATGATACCGAGACAACCGCTTTCGCGGCGGGTGGCTTCGCGGTGTTTTAATTTGATGGTGCGTATGCTGTTTGGGTTGCGGCTGGTTGATACCCAGTGTGGCGCGAAGTTGTTTCGACGCGAGGTGCTTCGTCCTGTGATGCAAAGTATGGGCGTGACGTGCTGGGCGTTTGATGTGGATATGTTGTTTCAAACGAAACGACTCGGCATGTCAATCCGAGAGATCCCGACGGTGTGGAGCGATGTTGAGGGATCGAAGATTCGTGTTGTTCACTCATCGGTGCGCATGTTTGTCGCGTTGGTTCGTCTGCGAATGTTTTATTCTCCGTTTCGCTGTTTGATCCCGTATATTTCTCGGCTCATCTCCCTGGTTTTCAGATATCAGAAGCGATAAAAAAAGCGGCACACCGAAGTGTACCGCTTTCTGCGTGAGCAGGGGATCGCTTACCAGCGACCTCCTCCGCCGCCGCCGTAGCCACCGCCACCGCCACCGCCGCCGCCGTAACCACCACCGCCACCGCCACGGCGATCGCCTTGTGGTTTAGGTTGGGATTCGTTTACGCGGACTGCACGACCTTGGAAGTCAGCGCCGTTTAGCGCGTCAATCGCAGCTTGTGCTTCAGCTTTCTCGGGCATTTCAACAAAGCCGAACCCTTTGGAACGACCCGACATGCGGTCGAGAATTACGCGTGCTGAGGATACAGTACCGTACTGTTCAAAAAGTTCCTGTAGGTCAGGGTCGGTTGCCTGATAAGGCAGGTTTCCACAATAGATGTCCATCTGTTCATTCTCCATGTGCCATATTCAACTTTAATTAAAAAACAATTCCTACACCTATGACACCTGGCTCAGAACCGATGCAACGCCTCTTTCGACGAAAGCAACAGGGAAGATGCCACATTATTTTCAAAATGCAAACAGTTATTTCTCATTGCTTCTCTGATGAAAGTTAGATTTTAGACTGCCTTCCATCTTGAGTTCAGGTTAAAATCCCATTTTTAGGAGTTTATGAAATCATTTCAATCCATTTTTTCTAGCTTTTCCGTAGATGATATTCTGCGTCATTCGAGCATTCTGTTCTCCGGAATGCTGGTGGTGCATGTTTGTAATTTTCTTTTCCAAATGGCGGTAAGCCGAGCGCTTCCTGATAACGAATACGCTCTACTTACGGCGTTTCTTGCGGTGCTTGTTATTATCGCCAGACCCCTGTCAACATTAACAACTGGGATCGGTCATTTCGGCAGTTTGTTGCGTCAAGACAATCGCCTCGGCGACGTGAAACGACTCGTAATCAAATGGCTGCTACTTACTGGAGTGCCAGCCTTCTTGCTGGGGGCAATCGTAATCGCTTTCAGAGAATCGCTCGCCGGATTCCTGCATCTGGATCGAGTTGCCCCTATCGTCATTGCGGGGGCGGTGTTGCCGGGATTGTTCTGGGTTCCCATTCTGGGAGGTGCTGTGCAGAGTTTGCAGTTTTTTAAACTGGGCGCATCGGCGAGTATTGTTGGAGTTTTGGTTCGCTTGGTTTTTGGTGCGGGGTTTGTTTGGTTTTTATACCCAGCGTGTGGTTGGGCGATGTTAGGGCACGGGTTAAGTGTTTACGCATCATTGTGCGTGTTGTTTTGTGGGCTTCTATGGATGCTTCAAGGAAATGACTCAACGAAGGAGCGTTTGCCTAGCATGCGGTTTTATTTGATCCAAAGCTTCTTTGTCTTAGCCGCATATGCGGTGCTATTTACGGCGGATGTTGTTCTCGTAAAACATTACCTGCCAGAGGACGTGGAGTTTGCGAAGGCAGCGACGCTTGGGCGCTTGGTCGCTTTTCTTCCTGGAGCAATCGTGATGGCGATGTTTCCTAAGGTTGCTTCACGAGGTACAGGATCGAAGGAGCAGCATCGCGTGTTTATGAGGTCTTTGGGGTTGACGGCTCTGGTGGTTGCTGCCGCTGTGATCGCTTGCTTTTTTTGCTCGGGGCTACTGGCTAGGGTTTTATTCGGAATTGCCGATGCATCCCTTGAGTTGAAACGAATGATTTGGGCGATGTCTTTCGTGATGGGGTTTTCGGCTCTTTTAAATGTATTGATTCAGTTCTTGTTGGCTCAACGCCGATTTAAAGCAACATTAATTCTCGTGGGGGCTGCGGTTTTATACGGGGTTGGTGTTTTCTTTTTTCATGCGACGACCTGGGATATTATATGCGTTGCCGGAATGGCTAACATGTTGTCTTTTTTTGCAACGTTTTATGTGGTATACTTCGGAAACAAGAGATCTTCGGAGTCGTGTAAAAAAAGCCTGTGAATATGAAACCTAATCTAACTGTTAAAAAGAAAATCCCGTACGCCGTTGCCAACTTTGAGGAGTTGCGCGAGGAGAACTATTATTTTGTCGATAAAACAAAATTTATCCAATCATTGGAAGAGTACAAGGTGCCTGTGTTTTTACGCCCGCGTCGCTTTGGTAAAACGCTCTGGTGCTCCATTTTGGAGTGCTATTACGATATCGGACGTGCAGAAAAATTCGACGCCCTCTTCGGCGGAACCTATATCGGCGAGAACCCTACGCCGGAAAAGTCCTCTCTGCTTGTGATGCGATTGAACTTTTCACTCGTAGAGGTTAGCGATGATGGCTTAGACATTCAGCGCAGTTTTAATGGTGTTTGCGAGGGTGCTATGGAAATATTCCTGTCACGCTACGATTCGTTTTTTAAGGACTTCAACCCTCTGTTTAGTAGCGCAACACGACAACTTGAAAAAATTATTGATTATATTCAAAAACACAACCTCCCCAAGCTCTACATCATCATCGACGAGTACGACAATTTCACAAA
>JAOZMR010000331.1 GCA_029934215.1 Pontiellaceae bacterium
TGGTTATCTGTTACCCTTTCGCCGGATGTGCCGGTGGTATCTACTTTTGGGGCTAGTTCCCTGAAATCTCCTGCGTCTGTTTGGCGTGGTGTAATCGCTGTTATTGCTATTCCAATTTTATTAATGTTGGGTGGTTTTCAATCGGCATTTGCATATAACGAGGGTGTTACAGACGCAATTGGAGATTACAATTCTGTTTACTTCAGATGGCACTACAGTGACTCTAAAATTCCAATACCAGCAGTTCTCCCAGTTTCCATACCTGGTGCTGATTGGGAAATAAAGAAATGGGGTTTATGCATGAAAATTCCTGGTAAATGGCAAGGAAAGTGTGATGGAAATCCTCTCAAAATAAACCCGGATATAGAGTTCAATGCAACTGGCGTACATTCTAGTGATGATAATGATGGTACAAAGGGTCATTGTGAAATTGTGTCTAGCAGAAAAGTTTCTTGTGCAGTAACAGGATTGGCAAATGAAACTGAGTACAAATTTGCGCTTTATGTTAAGGTAAGAGCTTACAAGAAGCAAAAAGTGTGGCCATTAGGAACGATAACATTGTATGATTATCAATATTGGCACAAAGTCAGTGTTGATTATCTTAGTACTACGGATATAGCTCCAAGTGCCCAAGTAAGTGTAGATAAAAAAAATTCAATTTGTCCCGGTGAATCTGTCACATTTAATTTTTCCCAGTTAACGGGGAAACATACTCCCTATGGTTCTTCTTATGACATAAAGTACACAAACAGTACAACTGGTAAAGAGAAATTTTTGCTAGATGTAACTGAAGGTCAAACATTAACACTCACGCCTTCATCTACAACTACCTATTCATTTTATGTTATTGATGGTATTAAGAGTGAAGCCCTTGCAAAGACTATTACAATTACAGTTAAGCCTTTGCCGGTTGTTAATCCTATTTCTCCAAGTCAAGTTGTTGTTTATAGCGAATATTTAGATTATGACTTATCACCACATAACCCATCAGCTACTCCAGCAGGTGGTACTTATCAGTGGTTGAAAAAAGATTTCAACAATAATTGGGTTGATTTAAGTTCTCCGTTGATTGGTGACGATGGTGTTTACAGTGTTAATTATACTGCTCCTAACGGGTGTTCTGCTCGTTCCAACAGTGAGCTTGCTTTCTTTGTGAAGAGTGTAGAAGGGTATTTTGATTCCGTTA
Organism: Pontiellaceae bacterium; assembly: GCA_029934215.1. Lineage (GTDB taxonomy): Bacteria > Verrucomicrobiota > Kiritimatiellia > Kiritimatiellales > Tichowtungiaceae > Tichowtungia. The sequence goes on from JAOZMR010000331.1 coordinate 1,187, forward strand.
ATAACTTATATCGCATAAATGGAACGGCTAATAACCAGCACTATTCTTGGGAACTTACAGTCGATGTCCCACCATCTGTCACGGTTCAAAATCTAAAAGCTGATAAAGTTCCTGATGGTAGTAATTCTGATATTTTAGCTGATAAGTTTAAGGATAGCGTTAACACTCAATTTGCTGTTAATGGAATTAGTACTCTTATTGCAAAATCATGGAGTAATTGTTTCTATATTGAAAAAACTGATAACAGTTACCCTAGTTCTACTCTCAAAGTTGGACTTGCTAACATAGCACCACATTGTACTGTGTCTGATACCAATAGTTGTGCTTACAATCCGACAATTACAAAGGTAATATTAGATGAGAATTGCCTTATAGCACGAGAAAATGCCAGCATGATTGCTTTATATTCTTTGGATGACACAGATAGCATGTGGAAAAATAATCCAGTTGTGATAACAGGCAAAGTGAATAGTGCTGCCAGTTTTAATGGTTCTAATTACGTGGAAATTCCTCATGACTCCAATTTGAACTTTGGAACTGATGATTTTTCCATTGCAACTTGGGTAAAAACTCAACATCAGTCTGGAACAATTCTTGGTAAAGAGGTCAGTTCTAGTACACGAGGTTATGCACTTTATCTTTATCAAGGTAAATTAGGGCTTCAGTTGGCTGATGGCACAAATGGAGGAAGTTGTTCTGAAAGTTCAAATTCTTCTTGCACAAATTACAACTCCGATACTTTCATTGCTGATGGAAATTGGCACTTAATTACTATTAGTGTCGATAGAGACAAGTCGAATGGTGGAAAATTTTACGTTGATGGCAACTTAGTCAAAACGTTTAATCCGACTTTCCGTACTGGTTCACTCGACAATAATGCACCACTTAAATTAGGTAGTAATCCCGCAAATATACCAACTGGTATGTTTAGAGGAGAACTTGACGAAGTGGCTTTATTTGCTCATACATTACCAGCTAATGCAATTTCTGCTTTGTATCAAGCGAATGGTGGTATATGCGAGATTAAAGATGTGCAATCTCTTGACTTGACAAATGGATTATCAGTAACTCCAACTTCAAAAGATGTTCCTGCCACAAGCGGTTCATTTACCTTTGACGTTGCAAATACTGGTGACGGTACAATGAACTGGACAGCAACCAGTGATTCATGGCTAACCATTAACAGTGCCTCTGGTACTAATGATGGCACAATCACCGTTAATTATACTGCTAATTCTGGTAATGAAAGAACTGGCACAATAACGGTAACGGCTGACGGTGCAGAAAATAGCCCGCAAACTGTTACAGTGAAACAAGCCAAAGCTATTATTGAACGTAAAGGCATAACGTGGGGCAAAGTGTCTCATGACGATGTATTAGGTGTTGATTACGTCAACTGTAAAGGTTGTAACCCATATTCAGGTGACACATCTTGCTCAAGCAAACTACCAATTCTATGCTTGAAAAAAGAAAATTTACCTAATCCCGGTGTCTATGTCCCTGATGAAGTATCGGGTGCTATGCAACCCAAATACTACTATGGCTGGA
>JAOZMR010000082.1 GCA_029934215.1 Pontiellaceae bacterium
CCGGTCAAGACAACTGCACCTGTGGAGCACCTTCATACTTGTGGGTAATAGAAAGACCGGTAGCGGGTGGTGAAAACTCTTCTGCACAAATTCCTCTGTGTATAAAGATGGCGATTGAACCACGAATGGACGCGAATGCACACGAATGGGAGGGGCATTGCCGATTGCCGATTTTTGGAGAGTTGGACTTCCAAGGGTTGGAACCTTTTCTCCCAATCGGCAATCAACAATCGGAAATGCCCCCAGAGGAAGTCAGAGAAGAGTGAGAGAACTGGCACTATTCAATTTGCGAGATAAAATCTAAAAATCGGCATTTTGTATCAGGTGGCCTTTATATAAAGATGGGTTGAGCTATTCGCAGTTTTTTAGGAAGCAGATTAGTGCTTCTTTGAGAAGATCGAATTCTGCAAAGAGAGTGGCTAGAAGTACTTTGCGTTCCTGATCTGTTTGTCCGCCTTTTCGCTTCTCTAGAGCGAATGCATGAGCAGCCAGTGCTTCTCCTCCTACGTTTCCTGCCGCTCCTTTTAGACTGTGTGCATGCAAGGTGATGTTTTTTTCGTCTTTTTCGCCAATGGCTTTCTGTAGTCGTTCGAGGAGAGGGGGGCTTTCTTGTAAGAAGCTTTCCGCAATGAGTTTTGCGATCTCTTGGTCGTTCATGAGCCGATCCAGGAATAGCTCTGTGTTTAATACGAGGTCGTTCTTTTTTTGCGGAGTGTCGACTGGTGTATTTTCTTTTTTCTTGAAGGATGCGGGCTCGGCTAAGGAGGTTTCCCACTTCTCGAGGACTTGCTTTAAGAATAAGGAGGAGATCGGTTTTGGAACGTAGTCGTCCATTCCTGCATCGATGCATTTTTGGCGATCGGATGCCATCGCGTTGGCTGTCATTGCGATGATCGGGATTTTGCAAAGTGATTTTTTGGACAGTTGTCCTGGATCATCTTCTTTTAGTAGGGTTTCCCACGATCGAATGGCTTGAGTGCATTCGTACCCGTCCATTTCTGGCATCCGACAGTCCATTAAGATGAGATCGTATGGGGCGGATGTGATTGCAGAAAGAACCTCTTTTCCGTCTGCGACGAGGTGCGCGTGGTAGCCGAGCGATTTTAGAATTGCTTGAGCAACTTTTTGATTGGTCGTGTTGTCTTCGGCGACTAAGATGCGGAGCGATGATTTTTCGGATTTGTTTTTGCTTTTTGTTGCGGCTTGCGGGAGTTTTTCGGGATAGGTTTCTCCGGAGAGGCATGTGATGATGCCGTCGAAGAGGTCGGATTGTTTGATTGGTTTTGGCAAGTGTCCACTAATTCCGATGGTGTGCAAGTCGAGGAGCGTGTCGGTTTGGCCTGCAGATGTCATTAGCATCATTTTTAGATTTGCGGACTCTGGATGAAGATGGATTTTTTGTGCGAGCTGTTTTCCATTGATATCTGGCATGTTCATGTCTAAAATGGCAAGATCAAATGGGTCGTTTTCCAAAACGGATAGGTGAATAATCGCTTGTGCGTTTTCAGCGCTGTGGCTGCCTACCGATCGACAGCCCCACGATTGTAAGAGGAGTTCGAGCCATCGGCGGTTGGTTTTGTTGTCATCCACGTAGAGGATTCGTTTTCCGCGTAGGTCTAGTCTGAATAGTACGCTGAATTTTTTCTTCATCGAGCGAACGATCTCGGATTCTGGTGTTTTTGCTAGCGAGCATGTGAACCAAAAACAGGAGCCTTTGTTGAGGGTGCTGGTTACACCGATCTCACCGCCCATCATTTCTGCTAATTGTTTGGAGATGCTTAAGCCTAGACCTGTTCCTCCGAATTTTCGTGTGGTTGAGCTGTCCGCTTGGGAGAATGGATTAAAGAGTTTTTCGACCTGATATTCACTCATGCCAATCCCTGTATCAGAGATTTCGACGCGCAATTGGATGTGTGTTTCGCTCTCTTTGCTGGACGAGATATATACAGAGACTTCACCTTCTTCGGTGAATTTCAGCGCATTGCCAACGAGGTTTGTGATGATCTGGCGCAGGCGACCTACGTCCCCTTGAAGGTTGTCTGGAACGGCGGGCTCGACTAAGCAGATGAATTCGAGACCTTTTTCTGCGGCGCGAACGGTGAGAAGGTCTGTGGTTTTCGATAGCGCGTTGCGCAAATCGAAGTTTAGGGTTTCTAGGTTCATTTTACCCGCTTCGATTTTCGAGAAATCGAGAATGTCGTTGATGATGTTGAGGAGGCATTCTGCGCTGCTCTGGATCATGTCTGTGCATTCGTGTTGGTGCTGGGTTAGTTCGGTGTTTAGGAGAAGCCCTGTCATGCCAATGACACCGTTCATTGGGGTTCGGATTTCATGGCTCATCACCGATAGGAAATCGCTTTTTGCCTGGTTGGCTCGGTCGGCTTCTTGCCGAGCTTGACGTGATTCTTTCAGAAATTTTTCTGTGATCTGGTGTGTTTCTTTTTGGGAGAGGACGAGTTGTTGAACCTGGTCGAGTAGCGCAAGAACTGCGTCGTCGGAAAGGGTCTCTACGTCGTCCTCTTCGTTATCCTGTTCTGTTTCTTTCTCCTGATGAATGATTTTTTTTAATCGGTGAATCATTGTGGATGAAAATTGTTCACGCGCCTTGAATGCTTGGCTTACTTGGGCGAATTCTTCGTTTGCAATGTCCGATGCCCGTTGCAAAAGATTGGTGTTTTTTACACTCTCTGAATACGTTTGATCAATCGCCTCTAAAAACCGAGCCATTTCTGGGGAGGATGCGGTCTCTGCTGGTAAATGTTTTTTGATTTGACGTTGAAGCGTTCGGCTGTAATTCATGAGGTTTCCTTGGTCTTCCTTAGTCTTCCCGGAACGTAGTAATCGTCATTGTTTGGTTATGAAGTTTGCATGCTGTTGTGTTTGCAAACGGAGCAATTTCTCCATAGGAGTAGAAGCCTGCGAAAAGGATTTCGCCTAAACCATCGCGTATGGACAGGAGTTCTTCATCCACCCTGGACCCCATTATGATACGTCGACCGACACAACTAACGCAAATGGCCATGTTTGGTTTTGTCGTTAGCGATAGCTGTTCTGCAACCTTCTCCGCACCATTGGCTAGATCTGCGGACGTGCTTCGCATAAGGCGTACGGTTGCTCCTGTTGGCATGTTTCCGGCAAATGTCATGCTTTTCTCGTCTTCGTCAATTGCCAGAATCGTACGTACAATCCACGATCCGTCGGCATCTTGAATTCCAAGCGGGAAATGTAGAGAAGATGCGGGTAGTTCGGATGCGGCATCACCTAGATATGTTTTGTAGATCTCCAGCGCGGATTTACCTGAGATCTCATAGAGCACATTGTTTGTTGCTTTCGTGATTGTTCGTTCGATACCGAATGGCTTCCAGCCACCATTGCAACCGTAGTCGATATGAATGGCATCTCCATAGAACCCAACCAGGGCAATCACCCCTTCGGCGGGTGTTTCGTTGAGTCCGACAACTGTTTTTTGAAAATTTGTTCCGTCGCCTGCGAGTCCTCCTGTGAACGGTATTTTACCACCGAACCCCTCGTTTAATGCGTCGACCAAATCTGTGCCGTTCACGTTGTGCCCGTCTGACAAAACAAAAACATGTTTCAAGTCATCGTGTTGCAGTTTTTCGGCGAGAGCAAGTCCCGCCTCGCGAGAGGATGAGAAGTCTGCGATGTTCACTTGCGCGGATTGGATGGGTGTTTGTTCTAGGGCAATCGCGGTTGCGACCAATACCTCGTCTTTCACCTCGTCCTCTATAATGTTTCCAGAAGTGCTACCCATCAGCAGTGTAGCCTCTGGAAAAAAACGAGCGAGTTCGTTCGTTCGCTCTGGGTCTTCGAGCAAGGCGCGATCCCCAAAAACAAAAACGAGTTTGGTCGCTGCGTCCTTATCGCGATTGTCCCAACCGTTTGTTTTTGTGTAAACTTTCTGCGTCATTCTCATGGGGCTCTCCTCAGTTTATATCCTTTTGTTCGTCCGTATAAATTGCGACGATAATCCCATTAATACGAGACTTTTTCCAATGTGTGGACAAATTAACTATATATTGATGGATCCTCGATAGCGGTTTGTGATGGGCATGCGACGATCGCGTCCGAAGGCTTTTGGGGTGATTTTGATGCCGGGCGGGCCTTGTCGGCGTTTGTATTCGCTGAGGTCGACCAAACGGACGGCTTGCAAAACAGCGGCTTTGTCGAAACCGGCTGCGAGCATGGCGTCGATGCCTAGGTCTTTTTCGACATAGGCTTCGAGGATTGGGTCGAGGATTTCGTAGGGCGGGAGGGAGTCGGTGTCTTGCTGGTCTGGGCGCAATTCAGCCGATGGCGGGCGTTCGATGGTTGTGGGTGGAATGACGATGCTTTGTTCGTTTCGCCAGCGGCAGAGGTCGAAGACGAGCGTTTTTGGTACGTCTTTTATGACGGCGAAGCCGCCGGCCATGTCGCCATAGAGTGTGCAGTAGCCTACGGCTATCTCGCTTTTGTTTCCGGTGGTGAGAACGAGCCAGCCGTTTTTGTTCGACATCGCCATGATTAGGGTGCCGCGAATCCGGGCTTGCAGATTCTCTTCGGCGAGCCCAGGGGCTGGGTTCCAGACCTTGGAAAGCTCGTCGGTGAATTTTCCAAAGATTGGAAGGATTGGAATGGTGTGGAATTCGACGTCGAAGTTTGTGGCGAGTTCCTCGGCATCTGAGAGGGTTTCTGTGGAGGTGTATTGCGATGGCATGGTTACGGCGGCGACGCGGTTTTTCCCAAGGGCGTCGACGGCCAGTGCGAGCACGAGCGCGGAGTCGATTCCGCCGCTGACGGCGACGACGGTTTTTTTGAATCCGTTTTTTTCAACATAGTCGCGGAGTCCGAGTTTTAGGGCTGTGTAGATTTCTTTCAGGGGCTGAGAGGGTAGGGGGGGGGGGACGGGAGTTCCTGGCTGCTCAAGTGTGTATTCTTCGAAGAATGGTGCGCGGGCTGAGACGTTCCCGTCTGTGTCGAAGGCCATGCTTCCGCCATCGAAAACGAGCTCGTCTTGTCCGCCGACTTGGTTGCAGAAGAGTAGGGGAGCGCCGAGTGTTTTTGCGACGGTGGAGAAGGCGTTTTCGCGTTCTTCGCGTTTGCCTCTGTGGTATGGTGAGGCAGAAATGTTGATGACGAGGTCGGGGTTTTCTGCGGCGAGAGTTCGGCAGGCTTCGCCTTCGATGCGCCAGGAGTCTTCGCAGATATGGATTCCAACTTTTGTGCCGAATGCTTCGAAGGTGAAGGGTTTGGTTCCGGCATTAAATACGCGCTGTTCGTCGAAGACTCCGTAGTTGGGTAGGAGCATTTTGCGGTAGATGCCAATCTGTTTTTTGCCGTGGAAAACTACGGCTGCGTTGAAGCGGTCTACCGGTGCGCCAACGACGCAAAATACGCTGGCGGGCAGTTCATTCGCTAGGCGTTGGAGTTGTTTCTCGCAATCGGTAATGAAATGCGGACGAAGAATCAGATCCTCGGGCGGATAGCCGCAGAGCGCGAGTTCTGGAAGGACAATCAGTTGTGCTCCGTTTTGGCTGGCCTTCCAAGCTTTGGAAATAATCTGGTCGGCGTTTTGCTGAAGAGCGCCAACGGTTGGGTTGAGTTGGATGAGTGCGGTATTCATTTTTTCTTGGGTGTGTCTGTTGGCTGATTTTTCGGTGAGCTAAAGACGGCGAGGCTGTGCGGTGAAAGGGTGAAATTGTTTACCGGAGCCGTGCTTAGTTCTTTTTTCCAATGGTTGGAAATCTCCGTAAAGGTGGTGGCTTGTGCTTCGTTGTTCACAAGAATTAGGAGTGGCTTCTTTCCGATCAGATGCATGCCGATGGCTCGGCTGTTGTGCCAATCGATTTCGTCTCCGTTGGGTCCAATCCATTGGAGATCGTTTTGACCGGTAAAGAAATTTTTACGTCGTAAAACAGGATGCTTTTTGCGCAGGGCGATGAGCTGTTTTGTGAAATCGAATAGCTCGCGATTCGTTTCGATTTGTGTCCAGTTTATCCACGAAATTTCGTTGTCCTGACAGTAGGCGTTGTTATTCCCTTGCTGCGTGCGGCCGAATTCGTCGCCCGCCAAGAGCATGGGGACACCTTGTGAAAGGAGGAGGGTGGCGAGTAGGTTTTTTTGTTGACGCAGACGGTTCGCTTGTATGGTTGGGTCCTGGGTTGGCCCTTCGATTCCAAAGTTGATGTTGTTGTTTTGGTTTTCGCCGTCGCGGTTTTCTTCGCCGTTGGCTTCGTTGTGTTTATGCTCGTACGCAACGAGGTCGGCAAGGGTGAAGCCGTCATGCGCGGTGATGAAGTTGATGCTTTTGAGCGGCGAGGAATCTTTCCGTTCGTAAAGATCGGAGCTTCCGGCAAGTCGTGTTGCGAGATCGCCGATGGGTTGACCGGCATTCCAGAAACGGCGTACATCGTCGCGGAATTTTCCGTTCCAGTCTGAGAAACGTTTTGCTGGAAAGTGTCCAACCTGGTAGCCGCCGCAGTCCCAGGCTTCGGCGATGAGTTTGATGTCTTTAAGTTCTGGTTCTGCTTCGATGGCTCGAATCACGGGAGGATTCTCGAGCAGGTTTCCATTTTCGTCACGGCAGAGCGCGGTGGCAAGATCGAAGCGGAAACCATCGATATGCATTTCGGTGGCCCAGTATTTTAGGGCTTCGATGATGAATTGTTTGGCAACGGGGTTGTTTGCATTGAACGTGTTGCCGCATCCGCTCCAGTTGTGATAGTCGCCGTCCGGGCTCTGGATATAGTAGGCTTTTTCGTCCAAGGCTTGGAAGTTATAGGTTCCGTCCTGTTTTTCCCCTTCGGCTGTATGATTGAAAACGACATCGAGAATGATTTCGATTCCAGCGGCATGCAGGGCTTTAACCATTGTTTTGAATTCTACGACCGCAGCACCAGGTGCGGCTGAATGTGCGTAGCCGGTCATTGGAGCGTAGAAGGAACGGGTGCTATAGCCCCAGAAGTTTAGGAGCTTTTGGCGGGAATCTCCGCGAAGAACATACTCTAGTTCGTTGAATTCAAATAGAGGAAGAAATTCGACGGCGGTGATTCCGAGTTCTTTTAGGTGCGGAATTTTTTCGATGAAATCGAGGTAACTACCGCCGGCGGTAAAGCCGCGTAGGTGCGCTTCGTAAATGATGGAGTTTTCGAGCGGTGTATTGGGGCGGACGTCGTTTCCCCAATCAAAATCGTCGGAGATAACGACTCCCTTTGGAAACATTTTTCCAACCCTTGGAAAGGTGCCAGCGGTGAGCCCGTTGCGCTCGCCCCAGCGATTCAGGGTATGGACAGCTTTGGCGCATGGATCTAAAATCCATCCCGAATTTTCGGAATTCGTTACATTTGTGCGATAGAGATATAATGCGCCCGGCTTCAGATCGGGAACATATGTATGAAAAACAGAAGCCGAAAGATTGCCTTCTGGCTCCTGAGTTCTAGTCATTTCAATCTCGCGTGTGGGCAAATCTGCATTCGGTTCGTCGAAAAGCATTAGCCAAAGGCGATCCGTTGCGCTATGAATCGAGAAATCGATTCCCCTTTTTTTTATAGTTGTTCCAAGTTTCATGGACGACACGTTACACGAAGAAATCCTTTCTGAACAACTATCAACACGAGTTTTTTTTAGAGTCTTCTTTGGTGAAAGCGGGGCACGTGTTCTGATCTTCCCAAAACCCCATCGCCCCAAAACTCCAATTCTCCACCTTTTCATATGTATTGGCGGAAGTATTTGATGGTCGGCTTGAGTCCAGCGGCTAGATCGACCTTCGGCTCCCAACCAAGCGTTGCTTTGGCTAGAGATATGTCGGGCTTGCGCTGTTTTGGATCGTCTTCAGGTAAAGCTTCGAAGACGAGCTCCGATTTAGACTCGGTTAGGTCGATAACGGTCTGCGCTAGTTCGATCATGGTGAACTCGCCTGGGTTGCCGAGATTAATGGGTCCCGTGATCTCTTTGGGCGAGTCCATGAGCTTGATGAAGCCGTCGATGAGGTCGCTTGCGTAGCAGAAGGAGCGAGTTTGTTCGCCGGAGCCGTAGATGGTGATGGGTTCGTTGCGCAGTGCCTGCATGATGAAGTTGCTGACAACGCGTCCGTCGTTTGGGTGCATGTTTGGACCATAGGTATTGAAGATGCGAGCGACTTTAATCGGTAGATTCATCTGGCGGTTGTAATCGAAAAAGAGCGTCTCGGCGCAGCGTTTTCCTTCGTCGTAGCAGGAACGGAGTCCGATTGGGTTGACTTTTCCCCAATAGGATTCTGGCTGCGGATGGATGTCTGGGTCGCCATAGACCTCGCTGGTGGATGCCTGGAGGATTTTTGCGCCGACGCGTTTGGCGAGACCGAGCATGTTTATGGCGCCAATAACGCTGGTTTTTGTGGTTTGCACGGGGTCGTGCTGGTAGTGGATTGGTGAGGCGGGGCAGGCGAGATTATAGATTTCGTCGACTTCAACAAAAAGCGGGAAGGTGACGTCGTGGCGAAGGATTTCGAAACGCGGATTGTCGAGCAGATGGGCGACGTTTCCTCGACGCCCCGTGAAGAAGTTGTCGACACAAAGAACGTCTGAGTCCTGTTTAATGAGTGCCTCACAGAGGTGGGATCCCAAGAATCCTGCGCCCCCCGTGACCAAAATGCGTTTATTGAAGTGGTATTTTTTCATGTTTTGTTTATTCTCTCGTTTTTGAAATTAAAGCGCAGTATGTCTCTTTGCGCAGAGGAAAGCAACAGAATGAAGCTTATGAAACTCATCTTGGCAAGCGGCTCTCCGCGCCGATCAGAGCTACTCCGTCAAGCTGGATTGGCGTTTGAAGTGGTTGTTCCCGACATCGATGAAGCCCCACGGACTGGGGAAATGCCCGGCGATTTTGTCTGCCGTACGGCGCGAGAAAAGGCGGAAAGTATCTCGACCGATGGTGCGGATGGTGCGGTGATTCTTGCCGCAGATACAGCGGTGGTGCATGGCAAGCGTATTCTAGGCAAGCCGAAAAATGCGCAGGACGCCGCGTCGATGCTTTGGTCGCTTTCGGATAAAACGCACGAGGTGATGACGGGCGTTTGCATACGCTTCCCAGACCGGACGGAATGTTTTCATGTTAAAACGAGCGTGACATTTCGTGCACTCTCCGAGGAAGAGATCGTTCGTTACGTTTCTACGGAGGAGCCAATGGATAAAGCGGGTGCCTATGCCATTCAGAGCGGTGCAGCAAAAATGGTTCGGCGAATTGATGGGTCGTACTCCAACGTGGTCGGTCTGCCTCTTTGTGAAGTCGTCGAGTGCTTGTTTGGCGAACATTAATGGCCTCCTTTTTAACCCGATTTCGACGTAACAATATAGTGAGGGAAAAATGCAAAAAAACAAAATAGACGCAGGTTTATATATCGTTGGAACCCCCATCGGGAACTTGGGTGATATAACTGCGCGAGGCATCGAAACGCTAAAAGCTGCCAGTCTGATTATCGCGGAGGATACGCGACAGACCCGTAAACTTCTGACGCATTTCGAAATCAAAACGCACTGCATCAGTTGCCATAAATTCAACGAGGTTCAGCGTTGCGACGAAATCATCGAACGCATACAGGGCGGACAAACCGTTGCAATGGTAACCGACTCGGGTATGCCGTGCATCTCAGACCCAGGCTCGCGCATCGTATCCGCGTGCCGCGAGGCGGGGGTGATGATCACATCCGCGCCTGGGCCCACCGCTGTCACCACAGCACTCGCACTCAGCGGTTTTGGCGGTCATGGTTTTCTCTTTGCGGGGTTTTCGCCGCGCAAAAGCGGTGCGCGGCGTCGAACGCTTAAACAGTGCTCCGACCTGCCTGTTGCCTCCATTTTCTACGAATCGCCATACCGGCTACTGAAGTTTCTGGTTGAAATCGAAGAGGTTGTCGGAGGAGATCGAGAGGTGTTTGTCGCACGAGAGCTGACGAAAAAATTCGAGGAACTTTTGCGAGGAACAGCGGCGTCGATTCGCCAGCGATTCGACGGTCGTACTGTGAAAGGCGAATGCGTCGTCATTATTGCACCAAGCAATTAGATGCAAAGCAAAATGGAGTGTTTATGAATGATAAGAAAAAGAAATCGCTAATACGGTCTTCGACTGCGGAGTATTTGACGTTCGTTGCCGCGGGTGGAGAATCCGATTCCAGCGTGGAGATGCGCTATGAGGGGTAGACTGTAAAGCAAAATGCCCTTTTTTTGAAAGGTTCGACTTTTTCATG
>JAOZMR010000332.1 GCA_029934215.1 Pontiellaceae bacterium
TGTTCAGCTGTTGGAAATGATTGCCGCTTCGCTTCTTTTTGAAATACAAAAAGCATGTTCGCAATAGCTCAGGTCTGTCGACCATCATTCTGTCGAAAAACCCCGTAGTTGAATTGTTGCTTGTAAAGGGTTTTCTGGGGTGAAAAATGGTGTTTCGAATATTTCCGCTCTCCTTAGAATCTACAAGTCCATTCTTTTTTGCGATTTTTGTGCCTTTCTGCGGCAACTCTCATCTCGCTCCCCATTCGTAAATTTCATTCATTCGCTGGGCAAACCCGTTCCTGCCCGCTCCAAACCCAAGCCCATCATTGCCGCTCCCTTTTGGGTCGCTTCTTTTTTGGGAATACAAAAAGCACGTTCGGAACACCTCAGGTCTGCGTTAATCATTCTGCAACACCGTTGTTCTTTGCGTTCTTTGTGTTCTTTCGCGGTTAAACCTTTTTGCGTTTTTGACGTTTTGTGGTGTTCTGATTTTTTACTTTGTGGTTAAATCCAAGGTATATGAATTTTAAAAATGCACTTAATGAAGAACAGTATGCAGCAGTGACCGCGCCGGATGGTCCATCGCTGGTGATCGCCGCCGCCGGAACCGGGAAAACCCGTACGTTGGTTTATCGTGTTGCTTGGCTCCTAGAACAAGGGGTTGATCCAAGCCGTATTCTTTTGCTCACGTTTACGAATAAGGCGGCGAGGGAGATGCTCGAACGCGCTCGTGCGCTGACTGGGGATGCTGTGAGCGGTCTGCTTGGTGGAACGTTTCATCATCTCGCAAATCGAATGCTTCGTCGGTTCGCGGTCCATGTTGGTTTCGGAAACGATTTTACAATCCTTGATTCGGATGATTCTAAAAAGCTGTTAAAATCGTGCGCGGATGATTTCAAGATGGATAAGAAGAGTTTTCCGAAGCCGCAGGTTTTGATGAGTATTTTTAGCGTTGTTAATGGTCGCGGAAGCGATCTCTATGATGAGTTGGTCGATCGATTTGAAAATACAGAGGTCGCTTATGATGATGTTATTCGTGTTCATGATGAATATCAACAACGCAAAAAAGCGCAGAATGCGATGGATTTCGATGATTTGCTGATTTATGCGTTGAAGCTTTTCCGAACATCGGAACGTGTGCGCGATGAGTATCAGGAGCGTTTTCAGTATGTGTTGGTTGATGAGTATCAGGATACGAATGTTATTCAGGCGGACTGGATTAATTATTTGTCCGGGAAATATAATAATTTGATGGTGGTTGGTGATGATTTCCAAAGTATTTATTCTTGGCGGGGCGCGAATTTTCGAAATTTTCTTGATTTCAGCAAGCGCTATCCCGGGACGAAGACGTATAAGTTGCTGACAAATTATCGCAGTACGCCTGAGATTTTAGATGTTGCTAATGCGGCGATTGCTGGGAATCCTGAGCAGTTTCAGAAGGAGTTGCGTGCTGTCCGCGATGGGGGCGTGTTGCCTGTTTTTGCGTCTCCGCGCGATGGTTCTGAGCAGGCGCGGTTTATTATTGAAAAGGCAAAAGATCTTAAACGAAGGGGCGTTGATCTTTCGGATATGTGTGTGCTTTATCGGGCTCATTTCCATGCGATGGAATTGCAAATGGAACTGAATCGTGCATCCATGTCGTATGTTGTAACATCGGGTACTCGCTTTTTCGAGCAAGCGCATATCAAGGATGTCTGCACTCTGTTGCGGATTCTTGTGAATCCAGGCGATGAGCTTGCTTTCACCCGTTTGTTGGAGTTGTTTCCAAGGGTTGGGAAAAAGAGTTCGCTGAAGGTTTTCCGTAAGCTCGGTGGACGTGTCAATCTCCAGCGCAAGGAGGTTTGTATGCAGGTGGAGGCGGCTCTGCCTGCGGGCGCGCGTGAAACGTGGAAAAAAATTGAACCGATCTTTCTTGCCTATCGGGAGGAAAATCTCGATACGGATCCTGGTGAGATTGTTTATCGTTTCAATAAGGCGTTCTATAGTGAGTATATGGTCGAGAATTTCGATAATGCAAAGTATCGAGCCGAAGATGTTGATGGGTTCATCGATTTCACGAGTAAGTTTGAGACGGTCGAGTCGTTTCTCAGTGAGATTGCTCTCCAAACGAATCTTGATGCGGAGGAGAATAATAACGAGGAGCCATCGGGTACGATCCGCCTCAGTACGATTCATCAGGCGAAGGGGCTGGAGTTCAAGGTTGTTTTTGTTCTCTTCCTCTGCGAAAGCATGTTTCCAGGACAGAAGGCTGTTGAGGAGAGCGGCGATTCAGAGGAGCGGCGGTTGTTTTATGTTGCCGTTACTCGAGCTGAAGATCACCTGGTTTTGTGTAGTCCAGAGGTTCGCCGTCAGCGTGATGGTGGGATTATTCGGCTTGATCCATCCCGTTTCATTCGGGAGATCCCGACGCAGCTTCTGCGGAGGTGAATAGGGGCTGTAATGGGTGAGAGGTTAAGGGGGGTTGCCACGAAAGAGCGCAGGGAACGCAAAAAAAGATGAACTAAGCGTTAGTGGGAGTTTTGGCAGACCTGAGGTATTCCGACCGTGCTTTTTGTATCCCCCAAAAAGAAGCGACCCAAAGGGAGCGGGAATGATGGGACGGGTTTTGAAGCGGGCAGGAACGGGTTTACCCAGCGCTGAAAGCGTAGCGATAAATAATTTTTGTATTCAAAAACGCCTCTTCAGCAGAATCTGTGGGTTGATTTAGGCTCTGGAAGATCCCCC
>JAOZMR010000333.1 GCA_029934215.1 Pontiellaceae bacterium
ATTTGGGGCCACCCAGTAGGCGGTGGCGATTTATACCTGCTTTGGCGGTTGGGGTGACTTTGCTTGTGGGTGGAGTTTTGCCGGCAACTAGTTTTGCTGCTGATCTAACAGGTTTCGTGTTTATAGACATGGATTCCACGAATGGTGCTTATGATAATAGTGAAATAAAAGTAGGTAGTTACTCACTTGAAATCAAGGTAGGTGACTCTGCTGAACAGTCAATTAAAGCGGGAACAGATGGTCATTTCACATTTGAATTCGATGATACTGGTACTCCCACTATTAGTATTACAAACATGAACTTTCCTAGGTGGAAGCAAACTACTCATACTGGTACTAACACCAACGGCATGACTGGAAGATACACTTTCCAAATTGATTCCCCTTATCCAGAGGTAGAAATCGGTATTGCTGAAGGGGGAAGTGTTGTTGCGTCAGATGAACCAGAAATTCCGGAAATTCTTATTTCCGAAGTTCCTATTCCATCAAATGATAATACTCTTCCAATTATTATAGAGTGTACTGAACAATCATTCCAAGTTACCTTTTTGTGTTCACTTCCCAGTGGTACAACGGGCTATGAAATAGAAAGTTGTTCATGGAATTTTGGTGATAATACTTTTGGCAATGGTATTGATAATGGTCTTCCTGTTCCATTTAGAAAAATAATGGCAAGCCATTCGTATGAGAATGCTGGTACTTATTCGGTCGATTTAAGTGCTATTATCACTAATACCAATACTAATACATCTCATTATCAATCTGCTACTTATAGTTTAATAGCTGGAAATGGGAGTGGTGGAGATGCTTTTGATTGTCTTTGTTCTTCTGATAGAGCAATGTACAGATCAGATGGTGATCAGATTATTACTAATCCAAGTCCCACAGGTGGAACAACAAAAGTTGTGTATATATCTGATTCGGTGGGAGTAGATAAACTGGATAATGTACCTCTGACCGAATATGGTATTTGCATTGATACAGGTGGCGAATTGATAGAAGCTAGTTCTAATGAAAATTTGAAATTACCTAACAGCGAAACGTCATTTGTTTACAATCGTGGTACAATCCGTATTAGTGGTGAGCCTCAACACTATGTAAATGGTACTGGTACTGCTATGTCAGGCGGCAATGTAATATTGAAAGCGGTGAAATTCATTATTAATGATAATAATGGAAGAATTAAAGCTGGCATTGGTGGTAATGATATTGTCCATAGTGATAGTTCAAATGGTGCAGTTGAAGGAAAGGATGGCGGCGATATCTCCTTAGATGCTCAAGTTGTCACCAATCGCGGTTATATCGGTACAGAACAAGCCATTAGTTACAACAGTGGTAATTTGGTAACAGATGGTGGCAATGGTGGCGTTGGAAGTAGGTCTTATTATGTCAGACGTACTCAAGAAATATCATCTGCTACTGACTGTCAAAACTGGCTCCTTGGTCAATGGCAAACTGATTCTCAATACAATCTCCTTCCCTATTCAGGTACTTCAAACGGAAGTGCTCGTGGTGGCAATGGTGGAAGTATTACCTTGAAAGGAATGGAAATAGAAAACTGGGGAACCGTTAAGAGTGGTCATGGTGGAGATGGAAGAGCTTATGAATGTGGTTCGTCTAATAGAGCTTACCCAGGTGAACCGGGTGATGTAATAATTACACCAACAGCAACTTTCCGTGGCAATGGCACACTGGATGGTTCTGGTGGGCGGATACTTTTAGAACCTGTTATCATAACTTTAGGTAGCAATTTTAAGATTAAAAATACCAGCGAAGTCAGGATTTTTGGTGGCGAAGGTGCCAAAATTATCCTTGATGACCTGAGTGCCGATGCTATTTCTTCTGATGGTGACATTATCTTAGCTGTTGGTGAAGGTGGTAGTATTGATTTACGTAGTACTACTACGCAAGTCTTTAATTCCACTAGTGGCACAGTTAAGATTTATGCTGACGAAGTTCTTTTGGATGAAGGCACTACTATTGAAGAACTAGCAAATGTTGTTGTTGATCCACAACCTGCTAAAATTCTTTATGCAGTGACTCTCACTGGTACTGGTGTGGTTAAAGGAGATGAAAATGCGACTACTCCAATCACAGTACAAGTGCAAAACAGTGGCCCAACTACTGATACTTACACATTATCACTAGAAAACTTAAAAGGTTGGCAAGTAAGTGGTTTGCCTAATACCGTAACGGTAGATGGACTTAAAAGTGAAGAGCTTACTTTACAAGTCATTCTATCTGAAAATCCGGGTGAAGCAAACGACATTACTGTCACAGCTACATCTCAAACAGATGCAACAGCAATAGCAAGCATGAAAACGCAAGTTATTGTTAAGGGCGAGCTTGTAGTTGAACCTGAAAAAGTAGCCTTAACTATCACCCAATCCACTGATGGAACAGTCAGCGCAGAGGGTATTGATTGTGGTGAAAACTGCACAGAAGACTATGAAGTCAACAGTGAAGTCACACTAACTGCCACGCCAAACGATGGTTATAACTTCAATGATTGGCAAGGTGATTGTGCAGGTACGACGGCAGAATTGACTGTCACATTAGACGAAGCAAAATCATGTACAGCGACATTTGCTGTTATTGAAATTCCTAATGAACTACCAACTGCTGCCCTTGCTATTACACCAGAAACAGGCGTAGCCCCACTTACCATTGCTTTAGATGGTAGTGCTTCCAGC
>JAOZMR010000334.1 GCA_029934215.1 Pontiellaceae bacterium
TCCGTTGCTGGTTCAGCAGGTTCCGTTGCTGGTTCAGCAGGTTCCGTTGCTGGTTCAGCAGGTTCTGCAACTGGATTGTCAGTGTCCGTTGCCTTTGGTTCTTGAGGTTCTGTCGGCTCCTCGTTTTTAATTTTTTTTCCGCCCATTTCATTTTCCTCCTTTTTTTGGTTATATGAAATTATTAAATCTTTTGGTGCATTTTTTAAGTTTTTTAAATCGAAAAATGCTGCAACTTTTGGAGCATTAAAAGTTGAACTGGCAAGACCTGCTTCAATTGCTTCATCTCCACGCAACCAAGTAGTATCATCCATCATTTCAATCAATTCATCTTTTGTTTTGCTCGAATGTCTTTGATATGCTGAAATTAATCCATCTCTCATACTATCCATAATATCAGCTTGTTTTCTCATATCGTCAGAATCGCCACAAGCCATTGACCAAGGATTGTGTATCATTATATAAGCATTATCAGCAATATTTATTTGTCCCTCATCTGCACACATCGCAATAACACTTGCAATACTTGCAGCTATACCAATTATCTCAACACTCACACTTGCAGAATGCGAAACAAGCATATTATATATAGCCAATCCCTCAAGCACTTCCCCTCCTGGAGAGTTAATAATTACTTTTATATTTTTTACATCATCTCCAAGTTCTTTCAATTCATTTCTCAAATCCTTAGCACTGCAACCCCAAACTCCGCCCCAACTATCAATAGGATCTAATATATCTATTTCAGCCGTAACATCATTTTTCGCATTCTGCACACTTCGCAAATTAAACCATTTTTTCTTACTCATCATCTTCTCCTTTTTTTTGTCCACTTTCTTCGACGACTTGCCCTGGAACTCCCATTATATACGGCAATCCATTATCAAGTCTATATTTCTTATATTTGGCTTCCTCATCTGCCAATTCATACGCATCTAATCCTTTTTCTTTGCACGCTCTCGGCGTGCTATTCATTCCAATTGCTATTTCTTTCTCATATCCTTGAGCTTCTTTATATTTGTCGATCCAAGAATTGAAAGTGGGGATCCACTCAACTTCTAGCATATTATAATCAATATTATTTTTTTTGCATAAATCCTTGATATTATCAATAATGCGTTTTAATTTGCCTTTTGGCTTCGCAAAAAAGAGTAAATGCTCTGCATATTCTTCAAGAACTTCAATATTTGCTTTTCTTTTTTCTGCAATAGCATTTTCGAAAAATGCCATATCTCCCCTTTTTGCACTATAATTTGCTTTCGCAGAGTCCCAAAATGAATAAGGTATATCCAAAGCAGCTAATATAATTCTAATCATTAACTCCGACCAAGGCATAATCTCAGCATTGGGCGAGGTGTCTTGCAACATTTTTGCTTCATCTCCAGCGTGCAATTCTAATTTATATAAGCCACTTTGCAGTTTTACTTCATTATATTTTTCATCATCTATTTCTTCTGTTTCTTCAGTTTCCTCATTTTCAAAGTCTGATGGCGTATCAAATGCACTTTGTGCTTCGGTATTTTCTTTTTCTTGAATTATTAAGCCCATCATTGCCTGCAATTCGACTTTCTTCAAGAGCCAACCCCAGCCAGAATTCAAGTCTTGCATTTTATTGATTGCTGGTGCAAGCGGAGAAATCCCACGAGTCTGGTCAAATGAAGCTGAAAAATAACCATCAAATATAACATTCTCTGCTTTGATTTTTCGACCCTCTTTTACGCCATTATCGCTTTCAGTCCCTGTTTTTCTACGGTCTGCAACATAATATTCTATAACTTTATTTTGATTATCTAATTTTAGTCCATTTTTGCGAACCCAATTCTTTTCAGTCGACTCTATTCCATCTGGAACTACGAGTCTATCAGTCTGAATCCCTTGCAACTTTGCATTATCATCAGTTTTAACAAACATTGCATCGCCATTAACTATTTTCGAAACATTGAATATCATCATTGCTCTATCACGACCATGTCGCTCTGCAACATCAAAATTTCTTTTTTTCGCGTGCCATTTAAATAAATCTTCAACAGCATTATCAATTTCAGAAACTCCAGTAGTAGACTGCGGAGAAAATTTTGAAATGCTTCTGGTATACATCCGAACCATCCAACCTATCAGGCTGATGTTACGATGTTGCTCATTGGTATTAGCATTCAGTTGTTTTTTCTCGTGCCTCGTAAGTTCAGAATCTTCACTCCGTTGAATTACCGTTGCTGATTTTCTATTTTTGCTAGTCTTGCTAGCGTCGTATTGATTTTTATATTTTCTCATTAAATACTTGTTCCTGAAAAATTAAATACAGTTGCTCTGCGTTTCCCACGCCCCTGAAAAGTCGCAATTTCATTGATTTTTGCAGTCCGCATTTCATTAAGCGTTTTTAAATTCGCCCTCGTGAACTGCATACCATCTAGCGAATAGCTTTGATTTTGCAAAACTGCACTAATCGCAACTTTGATTTCGCACAACTCTTTTTCCAACTCAATTTCTTTTTCTAATTTTGTCATATAATTAAACGACCTCCCTTTACTATTGCATTCAAAACTTACCTTTTTGCCCAAAATAAGCAGGAAATACTATGAGTTTTTAGCAAAAAATGAAGAAAATCAAAAAAAAACGCAAAAAAATATATAAAAACCTTGCAAAGTAAGGTTTTTATGATATATTATAAGCAAAGAAAGGGAATTGTTCCTTTTCAA
>JAOZMR010000083.1 GCA_029934215.1 Pontiellaceae bacterium
TAAAAACTCACTTCCGTTATCTGCTGTAATGGATTTAAACACGGTCTTGAACGCCCGTGGATTGCAGCACAAAAAGCCCGCTCGAATTGAGCGGGCTTTCTAATCTGAAGGAATGATAACCATTCCCACAGACCTTCGTTTTCTTTCTTTTATTTTGCTAGATCGCTCGCCATGAGTGCGGCGATGCGTGAAGCGAATGCGGCGGGTTGTTCCACTTTGGAGCCTTCTGCAACGTGTGCGAGATCGCGGAGGAGTTCTACGCTTTCACCAAGCTTCTCGTTGCTTCCGTCGGCTTCGTACATTGCTTGCACGGCTTCCACTGCAGGATGCGTTGGGTTGAGCTCTAGGATTCGCTCTGTTTTCGGTACGGATTGCCCGGCCCGTCGCATCATCGCTTCTATGTGCGGACTCATGCTGTGTTCTTCGCCAACCAAACAGGCTGGGCTTTCTTTCAAACGTGTGGAGAGGCGAACCTCTTTGACGCCAGAGAGTTTTTCTTGAACGAAACCAAGGAATCCTTTGAATTTTTCCTTTTCATCCTTCAGCGCTTCGTCGTCGCCTGCCGCCCCTTTGTTTACAGCTTTGAGGGTTTTTCCTTTATATTCTCCAATGTGTGGAAGCACAAATTCGTCGATCGGATCGAGCATGAAGAGTACCTCTTGTTTGTCGGCTTTATATCCCTCAATGAATGGGGAGTTTTCGGCAATTCCGCGATGCTCGGCGGAGAGATATAGGATCTCTTTTTGGTCTTCGCCCAGTTCTGCCGCAACCTTTTCGAGGGAGCGAAGTTCCCCTGTTTTCGTTGTGCTCGATTCGAAATAAAGCAGGTCTGCAATTTTTTCGCGGTTCTCGAAGTCTGACTGCAATCCTTCTTTCAGAACTTGTCCGAATTCGGCATAGAACTCGAGATACTTCTTTTCGTCGCTTTTCTTCATCGCTTTGAGCGTTTTGAAGATGCGCGAAACGATGTTTCTGCGGATTTGATCGAGCTGCGGGTTTTCTTGAAGGATCTCGCGGGAGACGTTGAGCGGCAGGTCTGCGGCGTCGATGACTCCTTTGACGAATCGGAGGTATGTTGGCAGGAGGTTTTCGAATTCGTTACTGATGAAGACGCGCTGAACGTAGAGATTGAGGTGTGCTTTTTGATCGCCTCCGCCCATCATCATATCGAAAGGTTTTTTTGCGGGGATGAAGAGGAGCGCCTTAAACTCCATTGCGCCCTCGGCGGTGTAGTGAATGATTTCTGCCGGATCGGTGAAGTCGTGCGAAACGTGTTTATAAAATTCGCTGTATTCCTCTTGGGAGACTTCATTTTTTGAGCGCAACCAAATGGCTTTTTGTGTGTTGAGCGTTTCCTCGGTTTCGACCTCTTTTTTGTCGTCTTCTTCACCTTCTGTACGAGTCACCATCATTGTGATTGGATGCTCTACGAAGTCTGAGAATTTTTTGACCAATTCGCGCAGACGATATTCCTCCATATATTCGTCGGCATCGTCCTTGAGATGCAGCGTCACGGAGGTTCCGCGCTGTTCGAGCGTTCCTGCATCGAGGGTAAACGAGCCGGTTCCTTCGGATGTCCATTTTACGGCATCTTTTCCGTGTTGCTTCGTCTCCACCGTCACACGATCGGCGACCATAAACGCGGAATAGAAGCCGACACCGAACTGACCAATTAGATCCGGATTATCTTTTGCGCCCTCTTCCATCTGCGCGAGAAATGCTTTTGTGCCAGAATGCGCAATCGTGCCGAGGTTTTCGACCAATGCGTCCTCATCCATTCCAACGCCATTATCGGTTAGAGTCAGCGTTTTCGCATCCTTATCGACAGAGAGAGAAATCTTCCAGTCGTTATCACCGTCGAGCAGATCGGCATCTGTGAGCGCGGCGAAGCGTATTTTATCGATTGCATCGCACGAATTACTAATCAGTTCGCGCAAAAAGATTTCGCGATGCGAATAGAGGGAATGCGTAATCAGGTGCAAAAGTTGCGAAAGTTCGGTCTTAAACTCCATTGTTTTTTCAGCCATTGGTAAACTCCTTTAGTTGGATTTGATGTAAAGGCAAGGAGAGTACTGAAACAGAAACTAGCCGCAACTGAAAAAAGCGATGTTGTTTACGGTTTCTTCATGGGGAACCTCTTTTTCCAACCTTTGGAAATCGTTTTTTAACAAACCTCTCATTCAATCGTAACGTATCGTCTCTATCGTTTCTCCGTATCACAAGACTCTGTTTCCTAAACAGGTCTGTTCGTTAAAACATATAAAGGAGGATGCAATGAGAATAAGTCGATGGTTCGTGGTCTGGGGGATGATGGTTGGCACTGCGTGTGCTGGCATTGTTGGTCCAGGCTGGTCAAGTACAGATGCCGGTGCGGTTCACGCAGAGTGGACGGACTGGACACAGTTCCAAACGGGGTTCGCATATGGTGCGGATCAATACACGGCATACGATGCTGAGGGGAATGCAAATAATCCCGCATCCGGTGCTCAACATGGCGCGGCCGATGCGAGTAGCGAGGGCGAGACGTTTAAAACCGCCGGAACGGGCGCGGATGGAATTCAGATTGAAGCCAATTGGGATTTTAGTCTTTGGGTGCCGTCGTTCGCTGGAATGGAGGTTCAAGATGTCTATTTCCAGGTGACGTATTGGGACGACATCAATGATGCAACGTGGCGGCAGGGCTGGGATTTTGGAGCCACTGCATTTGGCGCAGGTTCTTCATTAAAAAGCGGTCTGCTTTTTGAGGGCGAAACGCACGACGTGGTCAACGGTCTAATTACAGAGGCGTACAGTTTCTCAATGGCGGATAGTGGTGAAGGTTTCTTCATCGATTTCAGTGCAAATACGCCCTTGAGCGTTAGCAACCCCGCTTATGTCCACTCGATTCATGTTGACGGTCTCTCCTACAATGCCGTCCCTGAACCTTCAACCGTGGTTTGTCTATTGGTCGGAGGAGTTGGTTTTTATGTACGGAAGCGAGTTCGAGAACAAAAGGAAATCACCGAGTTATAACAACGAAAGGAAATATGATTATGAAAATGAAGTCTAAAAACATTACAGTAGCCGTCGCTCTTATTGCGGCAAGTCTCAGTCCGCTTTTTTCAGCCGACGCACGACCCGCTCGTGCAACAAAAGGGGCTAAATACGTCTTCTTCTTTTTAGGAGATGGAATGGCAAACGTTCAGATTCAAGGTGCTGAAGCCTATCTGACACACCTCAATGGTGGAACACCGGATTCCGCAACGGATCTGATGAAGAGCGAGAACATTCTCAACATGCGTAAACTTCCAACCACTGGAATGTGTACGACATTTGCGGACACTCGCTTCATCACAGGTTCGGCAGCGGCGGGAACGGCTTTTGCCTGCGGCGTGAAAACGGATATTGGTGTGATTGGTCGAAATACGGCGAAAGATATTTCGTACAAAAGCATTGCGGAGTTGGCGCAGGCGCAGGGCAAAAAGATTGGGATCATCTCCAGTGTTTCTCTACCCCATGCAACACCCGCCGCCTATTATGCCAACGTGAACAAACGCAGCAGCTACAACGAAATTGGATTGCAGGCCTCGCAGAGCGGGTTCGATTTCTTTGGCGGCGGTCACTTCCGATATTTGGACGACACAAATAATACGGCGGGCGTGGTTCTTCGCGATGCGTTTGCCAACGCGGGGTACACGTTCATTTACGACCGAGAAGAGATCATGGCGCAGGACAACCAGAGCAAAATAATCTGCTCCGTGGAAACATCCTACGACAGCGACGCGACCCCGTACGCAATCGACCGACCCACCAACAATGTCTCCCTCGCGGAAATGACTCGGACAGCGATCCAGTGTCTCGACGATGATTCCGATGGGTTCTTCATCATGGTTGAAGGCGGAAAAATTGACTGGGCCGGACATGCCAACGACGCGGTGGCGAACATCCTCGACACGCTCGCCTTCGACGATGCCGTCGGTGAAGCGCTCGATTTTTATGCGCAACACCCGAACGAAACACTGATCGTTGTAAATGGCGACCACGAAACGGGCGGAATGACCCTTGGTTTCAAAGCCAACAAATACGAAATGGCATTCGATGTTCTGGATGGACAGATGAAATCCTACGATCGATTTGTTGCCGAAAACCTGAACCCCTACAAAACAAACTACTTTGAAACCGCAGGGCTTCCGTACACCTACGTGAAATACGCAGGCTACCAATGCACCAGCGGCTGGGATGAAGCGACCATGAATGTCGATCAGTCCCTCAAAGATATTGTGGAAGCCAACTTTGGACTGGTTTGGACGAATCTCTCGGGATACCAGCAAGACCAGCTCGAAGCCGCGTTTGATCGCACCATGGCGAACGTCAAAGACACCACGAAAACGGGGTACGACCTGAGCGGAAGCGATAAAGATGTGGACTATTTGACCTACGGCGGATACGAGGCCTTCAGCGTCACACTCACGCACATCCTGAACTACGAAGCCGGGATTGTCTGGACATCCTCCAGTCATACCGGCGTGCCCGTTCCGGTCATGGCGATCGGCTTCGACGCATGGCGTTTTAATGGGTTTTATGACAACACCGACATTGCCAAAAAGCTCGGCAAAGCCATGCGAACCCCCGCACTGCCCGTGGAAGATCCAGCCCGCTCCGGCGCAATTAACTACTAAATCGTAGCCTCTCGCAACCGCACATAGAACCGCAGGATGCCATTGGGGCATCCTGCGTCTTTTTGGAGTACACCCCATGAAACATCGATCCCTTCGTAAACTCTTCGCCTCGAAAGACGCACTACTCGTCTTGGTTTTCGCACTACTTTGCATGGGGCTAACGCAACTCAAAACGGGGTTTGGTGAAAAAGAAGCAGAAACCCTTCGCGATCCCGCACGAATTCTCTCTGTGGACAATCGCGAAATGCGCATCATCGGCATCACAAAAACAGGAACTCAAACCCTCAGAACAAAATTTCTTCGTGGTCCATGCAAAGGCGAAGAGATTAGCGTTGAAAACTATCTCATGGGTAAACTAGAGCTGGACGAAATCTATCAGGCGGGCGAAAAACTCCTTGTCCAATATTCGGAAAAAAACGGACGTCCAGACGGCGGCGTCGCACGTGGACACTATCGAATTCACGTCGAACTCATTCTCTTCGGACTCTTTGCTTTGCTACTGCTCTTGGTTTCCGGTTGGACTGGGCTAAAAGCACTTCTCTCCTTCATCTTCGCCGGACTCATGATCTGGAAAATTCTAATCCCCCTCTTCCTAAAAGGACACGACCCCGTACTCGTCGCGCTGCTTGTAACCATCCCGCTCACCGCATCCATCAGCTTCCTCGTCGGCGGACTCACCCGCAAAGGGCTCGCCACCTTTTTAGGTGCCTTCTTTGGACTCCTCTTCACCGCTGGAATGGCCATTATCTTCACCCGACTGCTTCATCTCCATGGCGCTGTCCGCCCCTACGCAGAAACCCTGCTGTTTTCGGGATACCACCACTTGAAACTCACGCCCATCTTCATCGCCAGCGTATTCATTGCCTCCTCGGGTGCCGTCATGGATCTTGCAATGGACATCGCCTCCGCCATGGAAGAGATCAAAGAAAAGAAGCCAGACATCCATTACTGGGAACACACCATCTCGGGGTTGCGCATTGGGCGATGCGTCATCGGAACCATGACCACGACGCTCCTATTGGCATACTCCAGCCACTACATCTTCATGTTCATGCTCTTCGCGGGAAAGAACATCCCCATCGAGCAGATCTTCAATCTGAACTACGTCTCTGCCGAACTCCTCAACACCCTCGTCGGCAGCTTTGGCCTCGTCACCGTCGCGCCATTCACCGCCCTCGTCGCCGGTTTTCTGTATCGATTTACCAAACTGAACACGACGGATCCATAAACACATCTCCCATAAAAAAAACCACCATCCTTTTTCCATTTACAACTTCAAAACTAAAACGCTTGCACCCGCTCATTCCAAACTTTGGAAAATTTTTGTGGTCTATGCGCTCTCTTGTGGCTAAAACTCTTCCAACCCTCGCAAGTTTACCTTTCCAACCCTTGGAAATCGGAAATGTCCAGTTATTGGAAACATTTCGGGCATGTTGCAAAAGTGCGCAACGCAAAAGTGCGCAACGCAAAACTGGCTCTATGGAACGGGCTTTTGATTCTTTGACGTATAAAAAGTTTCCAGACATTGGAAACATGTGTAAAATCTGCCGCTTATCAAATAATAGCGAGTGGAGCGAGCAGTATGGTTTGTCAGCAATGTGGAAAAGAAACGTCGGATAATGGGAAGTTCTGTTCGGAATGCGGATCGCGTATTTCAGCCGAGTCGAGACTCAGCGGGAATGAACGTCGAATATCGAATAAGGAACAGATGAATGTCGATGTGTCGATTGGTGATATGCCGACGATTGAGATTCCTTGGGCGCAGAGTGACGATATGTCGATTGGTGATATGGAAACCTTAGTTCCCAAGAGGCCAGGAGCCGGCTTTTCGCCTTCTGGATCTTTGGATTCTCAGGTGTTCTCCGAACGCTATGAATTGGGCGAGGAAATTGGGAGCGGCGGTTTTGCGAAGGTGTACAAGGCTACTGATAAAAAGCTGGGGCGCACCGTAGCTGTCAAAAAATTGCATCCAGAAAAGGCGAATGCAATCACTGTTGCTCGCTTCCGTCGTGAAGCCATCTCGATTGCGGGGCTTAATCATCGCAACGTTGTGCAGGTCTACGATGTCGGAGAAGATTCTGTGGATGGGTCGATCTATTTGGTGATGGAATTGATCGACGGCGGAACGCTTCATGAGCTGTTGAAGAAAAAGAAGAAGCTCTCGCTCGAAGAGGCGTTGCCGCTGTTCGAAGGCATCGCGCAAGGGCTGGCTTATGCACACAGAAAAAATCTTGTTCATCGCGACATCAAACCCGCAAACATTTTGCTGACTGACGACACGCCTAAAATCGTCGACTTCGGTTTGGCCCAGGCTGGGCGCGATTCCGAGCTTTCGATGAGCGGCTACGGACTCGGAACGCCGCACTATATGCCGCCAGAGCAACGGCGCGACGCTAAAAGCGTCAATCACACAGCCGACATTTATGCGCTGGGAAAAGTGCTCTACGCAATGGTGACGGGGCAGATTCCCGATACGCTCGATCCCGATGAGATTCCGCCGCCAAAGGAGCTGGCGAAAATCATCTTCAAATGCACCAAGCCGAAACCGGAGGATCGGTTCTTTTCGGTCGATGAATTGCTCCGCGAGATGGAGAAAATCAGAGGAAAGAAGCCAAACGCCGGAGGTCAGACAATCGGAAAGCGGCAATCATCCCTCGGCAATGGTTGCCCTGGTTGCGGTGCGGAAAATGAGAAAGGTGTCAAATTTTGTGTCGGGTGCGGGGGCGGACTGTTTCGGGTTTGCCCAGAGTGTGGAAAAGAAAACAGCATTCACGAGCAATTCTGCGGAAGTTGCGGGACGGATGTTGATGGATTTTTGGAGGCGCAGGAGCTTTTCGATAGCATGAGTCGCTACGCTCAGAGTCAGAAATGGAGACGATCTCTCAAAGTTTCCAAGGATTGGAAACCAAAGGTGAAGCTTGTTGGATCGAATGGAATGGATCTTCGGAAACGAATCGAGTATGGGATTGCTTATTCAAAAGAAAAGGTGGCGATAATTGAGTCGCTGACTTCTAAGTTGACGGCGTTGCAGGCGGAAATTGCGGAAGAAAAATCCGCATATAAGAAGGGAGCGGATCAGAAGATTCTGCAGGTTTTGGAGAGTCTTGCTAAAACTCAAACACTGTCCGACACCTTCCAAGCATTGGAAAAAGAGGCGACGGAGCGCATTGCTGCGGCGAGAGTGTTGGCTGGACAGATACGGAAAAAGAATATCCTCAAGGGTTTGATTGCTGTTTTCTTGCTTTTACTTGTGTACAGCGTGCTCACTGTGTGTCTGATTGGCTCTTTCAAAAAAGCGTTTAACCAAAAAGAAATCTCTAAGGCTGAGACGCTTGCGAGTTCGTTGCAGAAACTGGGTGGATTCTATGATTCGTCCGAAGAGTTGGAGACTCTCCGTTGGATTTCTCGCAATCAAACACAGATGGATCAATTTGGCGGGGAGCACCGGGGTTTGTTTGGAACGTTTGGCGGAACAGATTGGGTAGAGGTCGAGAGACTTACCGCAGAAGCTCAGATTCCAGGATCTCCATCTGTCGCTATAGAAAAACTAAAAAAAGCACAAAAGCTTGCCATGGATGTTCAGTTTCGAATTGACGAAATGTTGAAGGCAGAAGCTGTTTTTTCCGAAGGTTGGAAAAGCAGTGTAAAACTGCTGAAGCAGTTTGAGCCGACTACGTATGCTGAATTAAATAAACGCATTGAACGAGTCAATGCGCTCACCAATCCGGATGAAGCCCGAGATGGTTGGAAGAAACTCTCTTCAGAGTTGTCGCCCATACAAAAAAAACTCAACAATTTACGCGCTGTGAAAGAAACGCACCAAAAAGTCGTGGCAGACGTTGGCTCGGAGGTGCTCAAGCAATACGGACGCGCCGACTGGGATGCCGCGAAAGCGGCTGTTAAGCAGGCGGGAAACGCAGGTACCCTCAGCGCAGCGATTGTTGCACTGGAGAAGGCTACCGCCTCCGTGAAAAAGGCGGAGAGTTTTGTGAAGACAGAAATGAAATGGACTGCCACATTCAACGGCAGGGAGGTGGCTGCAACGCTCAATATTGGAAACCAAAGCTACACGTTACCTGCAACAGTCAAGCTCAAAAAAGATCAGTCATATTCATCATCTGTGTTTTATTCCGGTTGCAAAGTCATTTACACAAAGGTGGAAGCGAACTGGTATGGACTCGAAGAAAAGAGCATCGAGCTGGAGGAGTGGATGCTTCCAGACAATTTGGTTGAAGTGTCAGGCGCAACCACTGCAAATTCTGAGCAGAAAGCGGCGGTGGCAAAGACGAGTCTACCGCTTGAAGTGAGAAGCAAAAAGACAGAAATCTCTTTCCGATTGGTTCCGGCTGGAACTTTTATGATGGGGAGCCATGAGAGTGAAGGTGATCGTGATTCAGATGAGGGACCGCAACACTCTGTAAAGATATCGAAGCCGTTCTATTGCGGGAAGTTTGAGGTAACGCAAGCGCAGTGGAAACAGGTGATGGGTACGAGCCCATCTAGTTTCCAAGGTTCGGAAAACCCTGTTGAGAATGTGAGCTGGAACGACTGCCAGACGTTCCTGAAAAAACTGTGCGATCTCGAAGGGGTTCAGCAAGGAACCTATCGGCTATTTACTGAGGCGCAATGGGAATACGCATGTCGGGCGGGGACGACTGGGAAGTATGCAGGGAGGCTGGGTTCGATGGCGTGGTACGACTCGAACGGTGGAGACAAAACGCATCCGGTTGGAACGAAGAAGGCGAATGCATGGGGCTTGTATGATATGCATGGAAATGTGTGGGAGTGGTGTTGCGATTGGTATGGGGATTATTCATCGGGGAGCGTGACAGATCCGACGGATGTTACGGTTGGCTCGAGTCGCGTCTACCGCGGTGGGTCGTGGTACAGCGACGCGAGGCGCTGCCGGTCGGCGAATCGCAACGGGTACACGCCCGGCTACCGCCGCAATTACGTGGGCTTCCGCCTTCTGCGAACGGCCCCAAACCTCCCTTAACGAGAACGGAAATGGAAGCCCTCGGCGGTAGCCGAAAGGGCTGGAATTGGAGAGATTGGAATATCGAATTCCGAACGAATGTGGACTTTCTTTCCTCTATGTGGAAAAAATCTTCTGTTTTCCAGGGTTAGGAACTCTCCCCTCGGCTGTTTCTCTGACTTCCTCTAGCGATAGCGGTTGTAAAAACCTGATCCAACTCGTTTCCAATGGTTGGAAATTCTCCGAATCTCCGCTGAATAGTTTTCTGAGCGGCAGGAAATAAAAAGTGGCGGGAGCATCTTGCTCCCGATTTTGGGAGCTGGAAGCTCCCGCCACTATCCCTTCCCCGCCATTCGTTGTGCAACTACCTCCTTATCTTTTGTGTTCTCTGGTGCGCCAAGTAAAGCTTGGCAGAACTAACAAACTGAAAGGAGTTTG